>CAZJSP010000001.1:0-41725 GCA_964548875.1 uncultured Candidatus Saccharibacteria bacterium
AATAGAAGGAATTCCCGTTATCTTCCTACTAAATAAAGGCATAACAATATTAGCCTCTATTTGTTGTATTAAAGTAAAAATAATAATAATTAAGAAAGATTTTTCCCAAGAATCTAATAAAGCTAAAAAACCGATAAGAAAAGCTGTAATAATAGGACCAATAATAGGAATAAAGTCAGCAAGGCCAGCAAAGACAGACAAAGCAAAAGAATACCTTATCTCAAAAAAAGATAAAGCTATATAAGAAATTATACTAATGAAAAAACCACTTAAAAGTCGGGAAGTAAACCAACCAACAGTTTTGGTTTGACACCTGCTCCATAAATCAAAAAATTGTTTTTCTTTATCTTTAGGAACAATTAATTTTACTATCCCTTTAATTTCTTTTTTCTCTATTGAGAAAAAAATTGAAGAAGTTAAAACCGTCATTGTAAGTAATAAGCTACCAAAAAAATTAAAAATAATACTAAAAAAATTAGAAGAAATACCCAATAAACTATTCTGAACAGGACTAATAAAAGAGTCTATATTATTAAAAGAGTGGAATCCTCTCTCCTTTAAAAATAAAGAGAAATCTTCAAAGTGTTGAGGAAACAATCTAATAAATTGTTGCACTTCTATAACAAAAATTGGCACAACCCAATAAATTAAAAAACCTGAAAGAATAAAAAATATAAGATAAATAGTAAGAGCAACCAAAGATCTTGGTATTTTTTTGTTTTCAAAAAAAGAAATAAGAGGTTCAAGTAAAATCGCAATAACGGCTGAAAAGAGCAAACCAATAAAAACATCTTTAGCTAAATAGAGAACATAACAAATAAAAAAAACAAATAAAACTTTTGCAATAGCCCTCCAAGAAATGTCAATTTGGCCTTTTTTTATTTCCATGAACTTAAAATTTGTTTTATTTTATTTTTATTTTTATTCGGCCCTATCATTGCCAAATTTAGCTTTTCCTTTTTAAAAATATCTTGGGCTACTCTTAAAATATCTTTTGAGGTAACAGCATCTATTTTTTTGAATATTTCTTCAGGAGTTAAAATATTGTTTTCTAATATTTCTTGATTGGAATAAAAGGAGGCTTGAGCATTAGATGACTCTAACATTAAAGCTGTTTTCCCTTTAATATATTCTTTAGCCTTATTTAATTCTTTAGAAGAAACCTCTTTTTCAGAAATTTTTTTGTATTCTTCTAAAATAGCGGGCAAAACTTCACTTAACCTATTATTACCAATTCCAGCTCTAGCCGCTAAATAACCAGTATCAGGGTCAGAAGACGATTCAGTTAAAACATAATAAGCTGCACCCATCTCAGCTCTTATCTTCATAAATAATCTAGAACTCATCATTCCTCCCAACATAAGAGAAAGTATTTTTTGAGCATATCTATCAGGATGAAAAATATTATAAGCTCGTACCCCTAGATAAAGATGAGATTGATCAGTTTTTCTTGATTCTAAAAGAATATTGAAATTCTCTTGACTATCCTTAACTGGTTTTTTCTTCATTGGCTTATCTTTTTTTAAACCAAAAAAGTATTTATTAACCTTTTCTAATGAAGAAGGTTTAAAATCACCAGCCAAACAAATAATAGTGTTAGGGGCAGTATATTGTTTTCCGACATAATCAATAATCTTTTCTCTTGTCATGTTTTTAATAGATTCTTTTGTCCCCAAAACATTCCATCCAGCTGGTTGATCTCCATATAATAATTTATTCCATAAAAAAGATACATGTTGAATGGGCTGGTCATGATACATATTATACTCCTCAATAATTACTCCTTTTTCTTTTTCAAGCTCCTCTTTTGGGTACTTAGAATTTAAATAGATATCAGAAACCCAATCTAAAGCAGTATCAAAGTGAGAGGAGGCTACTTTAGCATAATAGCCAGTATACTCTTGTGAAGTAAAAGCATTAAAGTCTCCACCAATGCTGTCCAGCGTTTCGCTAATCTGAATAGGAGAGGGCCTTTTTTTAGTTCCCTTAAAACACATATGTTCTAAAAAATGAGAAATACCACTAGTTTCCTTTCTTTCATATTTCGATCCTGTTCCAACCAACACTAAAACAGTCACAGATTTACTATGCTCCAAGGGAACAGAAATAATCCTTAAGCCGTTTTTAAGGGTTGTTTTTTTATACATTATTTTTGATTTTTAAATTTCTCTCCTTTTAAAATATTTTGAATGATTTCTTGAAGATTATTAACTTTAACCCTAATTTGTTTCATTGAGTCCCTGTCTCTTAAGGTAACAGTATTGTCTTCTAATGAATCAAAATCAACAGTGATACAAAGAGGAGTACCGATTTCGTCCTGCCTTCTATATCTTCTTCCAATCGATCCTGTCTCATCATATTCAACATTAAATTCTTTTTTAAGAGAATTATAAATGTCTCTAGATTTTTTCACTAACTTTTCTTTATTCTTTAACAGAGGAAAAATCGCTACTTTAACTGGAGCAATATCTGGTCTGAACTTAAGAAAAACTCTCTTTTCTCCCTTAACTTCTTCCTCTCGATAAGAATCTAGCAAAACAAATAAAAATGTTCTATCTACTCCTCCTGAAGTTTCAATAATATAAGGAATAAACTTTTTTCCATTATCATCGCTATAAGTAAAATCATTACTAGAATATTCGCCATGACGAGATAGATCCCAATCCCCTCGCCAGTGTATTCCTTCCCATTCTTTCCAGCCAATACCTGTTTCGTACTCAATGTCTAAGGCTATCTTAGCATAATGAGCTAATTCGTCCTTCTTGTGCTCCCTCATCCTAATTTTATCAGGATTATTTAATAGTTTTTTATACCAATTAAGTCTTTCTTTTTTCCAATACTCAAACCACTTTTCCGCCTCATCAGGATTAATAAACCACTGCATTTCCCATTGTTCAAATTCTCTCTGTCTTAAAAGAAAGTTTTTAGGGGTAACCTCATTACGAAAAGCTTTACCTATTTGGGCTATACCAAAAGGTATTTTCTTCCTAGAGGTTTGCAAAACATTGTAATAATTTAAATAAATACTCTGACAAGCCTCTCCTCTTAAATAGGCCTTGTCTTTTTCTCCTTCAATAACACCTAATTTAGTTTCCATTAAAAGATGGAAAGGGCGAGGCTCTGTTAATTCTCCCTGACATTCTGGACAACGAACCCTATTTAAAAGTTTTTTCAATTCAGAAAGCTTATGAGCTGTTTTACCTATATCCTCAATTAAATGATCAGCTCTAAATCTTTTTTTACATTTTTTACAATCAACCATTGGATCACTAAAGCTTTCTATATGACCAGAAGCTTCCCAAACCCGAGGATGAGTAATAATGGATCCATCGATTCCAACAATATCCTCTCTTAACTGCACCATTTCTTTCCACCAGGCCTTTTTTAAGTTGTTTTTTAGTTCTACCCCTAAAGGACCATAATCGTAGAAGCCTGCTACTCCCCCATAAATATCTGAGGAAGGAAAAACAAAGCCCTTTCTTTTAGACAATGAAATAATTTTTGATATTTGATTCATAATTAATTTTCTTCTAATAAATCTTCAATTAAATTAGACGTAAAAACAGGATGAGTTAAGCTTAAATTAGACTCAACCCAGGAATCATAGCCTGTTATGATCGTCTCTTCTAAAAGAATGTTTTCTTCTTTATATTCTTCAGGTGTTATTTTAATTTGAAAGGCTATACTTAAATTCTCTTCTCCTCTTTCTAAATCTCCAGCTGACCAAACAATTTCTCTGGTTTCAGAATCAAAAGTAAAATTTGATAATTCCGTTTCTGGAAAAATTTCTCCAGTTAATTCAACATTATCAGGTAAAAAAGTTCTTACTTTCACGTTTTGAACATCCGAATAAATAGTTTTAGGATTCCAAATAATAGTATAGGTGGTTTCTTTCCCTTCTTCAGGTTCAATAGGCCCTTTATTGCCAAAAACCTCATCCTCATAATAGCCCCTTTGATTAATTTGTAATTTAGATTTTACTTTCGTACTAAAAGTTTGAGTTGTTTGACCAATAAAAATAGTATTTTGAATAAGGGGATTTTTAACATTTCCTAAGTCTTCTCTAACTCTAATCCAAAATTCTACCTTGCCCTCTTCTAAAGGAGATAAATATTGTAACTTAGGAATGTTTTTCCAATCAAAAACAATAGAATTGCCCCCTTCTTGATAGTCCCCATCATTAGATTGTGTAGTTGTAAAATCAAGAACAGAGTCTTCAAATTGATTTACCATAAATAAATTGGTTAGGCTTTTGTCTCCGATATTCTTAAAATAGATTTTGTAGTGCAATAGCTCTCCAACCGAAGTAACATGCTCAGGATTACCATTTATTTCTTGCTGCAAATAAATAGAAGATTTAACTATTTCTATTCCTTTAGAAGTCTCTTTTAAAACAATAAACTGGCCATCTTTCCAAATTCCTATTTTAGCTTTAAAAATCTTAACATCACCAATACTACCAGAAAGACTTCCCGTAATATTAATTCCTCCCCCCTCCGATTTATTTAAAACAGAAATGTCCCATTCAACATTTTCCATGCCATAGGGAGAAGAACTAATAAATTCAAAACCAGAAGGATAGTCTATCTGACACCTTAAATCAATTAAGGGGTATTCAACATTAGAAAAATAATTTAATTTAAAATCAAAGTTCTTGTCTTCATTAACATTAGAAGGTAAATCAAAGCTTAAGGTTAAAGGAACAGAGCTAATTCTGGTCGAAAAAGAAGATGAAGATTCGTACCTAGCCTTTAAATCTTTAGGCTTATAAGAAATAGAGGCTTTAGCTATTTTAGTATCCCCCTCCTTGCCAAACAACCTAACTCGAATTGAAATATTTCTTTCTTCTCCTGGATAAATAGTACCTCCTAATTCTTCTGAATCAAAAACCTTAATATGAAATATTTCCTCGTCTCTTAGGGTATTTTCTGGAGCTTCAAAGACCAATTCGGGTTCTTCCAATCTAAAATCACCATTATTCTTGTATTTAATAATGTATTCTACTTCTTCGGCCAAAGTGACTTCTGTAGGACCTAATATTTCTATTCTTAACGCTTCTTTAGAATAGGTCCCTGTTTGCCACTGATAAACACCGAAAGCAACTACCAAGATAAAAATAATAATTAAAAATCTATTCATATTAATTGACAAATAAAGAGAGATAATCTTTTGAAACTTTTTTTAATTCTTTGAAATGTTCTTTTTCAATTTTTAAGTTAAAAAACTGATTTTGATCTGTTAATAAAACTCTCAGTATTTTAATTAAATCGGGATTAATTTTAACACCCTTCTTCTTTTTCCTAAAACAATTAGGACAAATAATCCCCTCTTCTAAATGAAGGAAGTTCTCTTTGTATTCTAACTTGCTTTGACAAAGAGAACAACTGTAAAGATTAGGAGAATAACCTAAAATAGAAAATAATTTCCAAAGAAAATAATAAGAAACAACCTTGTAGTTTTTTTGACTATTTAAATTATTTAAAAAATCCAAAATTAAATTCCAAACCCTATCATCTTTTTCCTCTCCTTGAATAAGGTGATCAAAAATATCTATCATTTTAAAAGCAACTGCAGTCTTTTTTAAGTCTTCTCCTGTCTGATTAAATCCCGCAATAGAAAAGGAATCAACTAGCGTTTTATAGTTCTTGCCCTGAATAAACTCTATTCGAGAAAGAGAAAACAATTTCATCCCCGACCTTAGTTTGGCATCAATTTTTCTAATACTTCTCCCTAAAACCTTAATTTTTCCAAAATCCTGAGTATAAACAGTAAAAAATCTATCAGCCTCTTTCCAATCCTCATGCTTTAAGATAATTCCTTTTGTTTTATAACGAGTAAACATTCTATTCTTTCAAAAAAACTTGAATTTTGTTTTCTCCCAATTTAAATTCTTTTTCTATTAAAAAATCTTCTTTTTGTTTAATTTTTTCTAAATCTTTTGCTTTTGTAATTTCCGTAATATCTTTCTTGTTCTTTAATAATAGATCTTCAGAATAAGAATCTCCAATAAACTGAACGGTAACTAAATCTTCTGGAGTAAGGCCTGCCTTCTTTCTCATCATTTGAACCTTTCGAATAAAGTCTCTTAATTCCCCTTCTTTTTTTAATTCAGGAGTAATTTTAGTATCTAGCTTCATTTCTTCGCCAAAAGAAACATTCTTAACGTTAACTTCTTTTTTAATAATTTCTAACAACTCCTCTTCTTTTTCTAGTTCTTTATTAGAAATTTCTAAATTATTAAGAGGTTGACGAACCTTAATACCTAATTCTGATCTTTCAGCTAAAACCTTGTTAACAATCTCTCTTACCTCATCCATCTTATTTTCTAGCTTATTATCAATCCTGCTTTCTTCATATTTAGGCCAATCAAACAAATGAATTGATTCTGGCATCTCTTCTTTTTTCAATTCTAAATACATTTCTTCAGCTAAAAACGGCATCATTGGAGCTATTATTTTACATAAATTTAAAAGGATGTAGTAGAATGTTCCAGTTATTTCCTTTTTTTCTTTTTCATTTTGAGGCCTCTGCAATCTTCTTCTTGATCTTCTAATATACCAAAGAGACAAATCTTCAATAAAAAAATCTTCTATAGCCAATGCTGACTTATAGATATTATAACTATCAAGTTTTTCAGTAACATTTTTAATCAAACTATTAAACCGAGAAATAATCCATTGATCTAAAATATTGTCTGACTTCAAAAAAGCCTCTTCAATCTTTTTAATATCTTCTTTAGAAGTGTAAATTTTAAAGAAATTGTAACTATTCCATAAAGTTAAAACTTTTCTTTTAGTTTCTCGGGCAACATTATAGCCAAATTTTAAATTCATAGATGGGTTCTTACGAATATACATCCATCTTGCTATATCAGCCCCTATCTTCTCAATAGCCTCATCAAACCAAATAGCATTACCCTTAGATTTGTGCATTTCCTCCCCCTTTTCATCAACAACAGTTGCATAACCAAATATTGTTTCAGAAGGAACGCTTTCTTCTAAAATAGTACTCATGACAATTAAAGAATAAAACCAATTTTTAAATTGTCCTGGAAAAGATTCACAAATAAATTTAATTGGAAACCATTTCTTCCAATATTCCTTGTCTTCAAAATATTTAATAGTTGAAAAAGGAACTATCCCAGCATCTAACCAGGGATTACCAACATCAGGAATACGAGAAATAATTTCTCCACATTTAGAACATTTAATTTTAATTTTATCTACTTGGGGGCGGTGAGGAGATTTACTCTTAAATTCATCCCATCCTTCAACCGCTCTCTCCTTAAGCTCCTCCTTAGATCCAATAACGTCAAAATTACCACATTGACATTCATAAATAGGTAGAGTCAGCCCCCAATATCTTTTTTTAGAAATTAGCCAATCATCCATATGACCCAACCAATCTAGCTCTCTTTCTAAACCAAAAGAAGGAATCCATTTAATTTTTTTAGCAGTCACCATTAATTTATCTCTCATTTTATCCATAGAAATATACCATTCATCCACTAATCTAAAAATCAATTCCGATTTACATCTCCAGCAAGTAGGATATCTATGAGTATAATTTTCTATTCTTAAAACAAGCCCTTTTTTCTCCAAATTTTCAAAAATTAAACTATTAACTTCAGAAACTAGTTTTCCGCTTAAGGGGCCAAAACCCTCTACATATCTGCTTTCATCATTAGTCGGATTAACAGCCGGCAAATTTAACTCTTTACTTAATTGAAAATCTTCTTGCCCACAACCAGGAGCAATATGAACAATTCCTGTTCCTTCTTCAGTGGTAACCTCCTCCCAAAGAACAACTTTGTGAGGGTAACCATCAATTGATTTTTTAGCTTCAGGAAGATTATCAAACATTCCCTCGTATTCTAACCCTTCTAATGATTTACCCTTCATTTTTTTAACCACTTCTCCAGATATTAAATCTTTCTTTTCTTCTAAAAGAATAAATGAGCCTTCCTCGTTTTTAATTTCAACATAATCTAAATCAGGATTAACGGCCAAGGCAACATTAGCCGGTAAAGTCCAAGGAGTAGTGGTCCAAGCAACAAAAAACTTATTTTTTTCTCCCTTTATAGGCAGTTTAATAAAAATAGATTGATGAGTAATCTCCTTATATTCTTCAGTTAATATTTCATGCTGAGAAATAGCAGTACCGCATCTCGGACACCAAGGAACAACATCTCTCCCCTTGTATAATAAATTTTCTTCTTTACACTTTTTTAAAAAATACCAAATAGCATAATTATTTTCGTCTGACATTGTAAAGTAGGAATTATCCCAGTCCATCCATTGCCCCAGCCTTATAGATTGATTAGTTTGAATTTCAGAATATTTTTTAACTCTTTCTTTACATTTTTGAACAAATTTTTCTATTCCGTATTCTTCAATGTCTTTTTTATTTTTAAATCCTAATTCTTTTTCAACTTCTACCTCTACCCATAATCCCTGACAATCAAAACCATTCTGAAATCTTTCATCAAAACCTTGCATAGCCTTATACCTCTGCATTAAATCTTTATAGGTTCTACCCCAAGCATGATGTACCCCCATTGGATTATTAGCTGTAATAGGACCATCTAAAAAAGACCAAGGTTTTTGACCTTTTATTTTTTTCTGTAATTTTTGGAAAACATTGTTTTCTTTCCAAAATTTTAATATTTTTTCTTCGTATTTATCTGGAAACATTCTATTAAAATTATCTTAAATTTTTTATAAATATTTTAGCATAATAACCTCATCAAAAGTTCCTATTCGATATCTTACTTGTTTAGGAACTCTAGCTATTTCTTCAAATCCTTCTTTTTTATATAAAGAAAGGGCTACTTCGTTAGCTGAGGCAACGCTTAATCTTATCATTTCTGGTCTAGGAGCTATTTCCTTTTGAGCTAATTTTATAATTTCTTTTAAAAGATATCGGCCCACACCCTTCCCTCTATAATCTTTTAAAACAGCTATCCCTAAACCTGCAACATGACTTTCAGTTCCCTCTTTTAAACTAATACCAGCCTTACCAACAATTTTTTCTCCATCCTCAACTATTAAGCCAACCCCTTGAGACTTTTTTATTTTTTCCCAATTTTCCTTTAAATATTCTTTTTCCTCTTCCAAAGTTTTCTTTTTTTGAAAAGAAAGATAAGCATCATCATCTTCCGCCAACTTGTTGGCATAATCCTGAAATTTCACAGCGTCTTTAATGTCTTCTTCTTTTTCGGTCCTTATTTTTAATTCAATATCTTTAAATTTTTTAATTATTTCCATTTTTTTATCGAAAGTTTATTTTTCTTAATTCTCCCGGCTGAATAATCGGAGTATTATATCTTGCCTGGGCCATTTTTTGAAGATTCTGTTTTTGAGCTATTCCTTTTTCTAAAAGCCAAAG
Source organism: uncultured Candidatus Saccharibacteria bacterium (assembly GCA_964548875.1). Classification (GTDB taxonomy): domain Bacteria; phylum Patescibacteriota; class Minisyncoccia; order Minisyncoccales; family JANBVM01; genus CAYSZX01. The sequence continues at coordinate 9,388 of CAZJSP010000001.1, forward strand.
AGGATCTCCATGACTTACAATTAAAATATTTTTATTTTTGTATTTCCTTTCAAGATCTTTAATAACTTCTCCCACTCTTTGCATGCAATTAAGCCAAGACTCTCCTTCCGGAACCCCTTCTTCTAACATAATTTGAGGATCTACTTCATCGTAAAACTTCTGTTTTTCTCCTCCCTCATAAACTCCCAAATTAACATCTCTCAACCTTTTATCTGAAGTAATTTCAATTCCCAACCCTTTAGCTACAAGTCGAGCTGTAATCTGAGTTCTTAAAAAATCTGAAGCAACAATAATATCTATTTTTTCTTTTTGAAGCTGAGGAATTAAATTCTTTACATCTTTTTCTCCTTCTTCGGTAATTCCTAATTCAAATCGAGTTGATTTCGGATAAATGGTATTTCTTAAGCCCGCCGTATAAAGAGTTTCTCCATGTCTTAAAATAAAATAATTATTATTAACTTTTTTAATCGAAAAACGTTCTTTTTTAGTTTTAAAAAAATTAAAAGCTTCTTTCAACCTTAAAAAAAGAGTTTTCATACTATTAAAATTATCATTTTAAGCCAAGTTTATCAAATTTTTTACATCTGCTCAGGAGCGCTCACTTCCATTATTTTTAAACAATCTCTTAAAACGATCCTACTCCCTATCACTAAAGCTATTCTTGCTTTCTGTAATTCCTTGTCTTCAATTAAAACGTGGCAATCTCGATAAAATTGACTAAAGGCCTTAGCTAAATCAACGGCATATTGAGGAATTCTCTGGATCTGATAATCTTGGCTGGTTTTCTCAATAATTTCAGGATAGCAAATTAGCTCTTTGATTAATCCTAGTTCAGAAGAGTGTTGGAGCTTAGAAAAATCAAGATTATTAATATTTTTTCCTGCTTTTTCTAAAATACTACACATTCGAGCATGAGCATACTGAACATAGTAAACAGGATTCTTATCAGACTTTTCTTTAGCTAAATTTAAATCAAAATTTAAATGTTTATCAGCCGATCTTTGTAAAAAGAAAAATCTAGCCACATCAACTCCTACTTCTTCTAATAATTCATCAACTGTCACATAAGTTCCAGCCCTTTTAGACATTTTCATTTTTTCTTTGCCTTGAAAAAGAGTTACAAACTGCAAAATAAGAGTTTCTAGTTTACCCTTAAAACCAATTGCTTCTACCCCCGCCCCTAAACCAGGAACATCTCCATGATGATCTGATCCCCAAACATTAATAACCCTATCAAAACTCTTCTCTTTAAATTTATAATAATGATGAGCTATATCTCCAGCCAAATATGTTTTGTCTCCGTTACTTTTAATTAAAACTCTGTCTCTTTTATCTCCAAACTGAGAAGACTTAAACCAAACAGCTCCATCTTTCTTAAAGGTTAATTTTTTTTCTTCCAAAAGTTTAATAATCTTATCTACTAGGCCCGACTCATAAAAATCTTTTTCTGAAGTCCATTCATCATATTTAATTCTCATTTTATTAGTTGTCTTCTTAATCATTTCCTCCAGAATAATTTGAGCTGCTCTTTCTCCAGCCCTAAAAGGGTCTTTTTCTTTTATTCTCTGACTTAATTCTTCAATATAATCTCCTTTATAAGCCGCTTTTTCATTTTTTAAAACTGAATGCCCTAAGGCAAGAATTTGGTTACCGCAATCATTAACATAATAGGCCTTTTCTGTTTGATAGCCTGCTTTAATTAAAATATTAGCTAAAGTATCTCCTAAAAAACCGCCCCTTGCGTTTCCAATAGTTAAGGGTCCAGTTGGATTGGCTGAAATAAATTCAACTTGTACTTTTTCTTCTTTCTTCTGTAAAGAACCAAAATTATCTTTTTTATTTAAAATTTTATTAATTTGATTATGCAAATAATCAGGAGAAAGGAAAAAATTAACAAATCCAGGTTTCTTAATTTCTATTTTTTCAAATAATTGACCTTTCTTAATTTCTGCAACTAAAGCTTGAGCTATTTCAAGAGGGTTCTGTTTAATCTGATTAGCTAAAGACATGGCCACATTAGTGGCATAATCTCCATGAATTTCTTCTTGGGGATATTCAATCTCAATTTCAAAATTTTTTACTTCCGGAAAAGCTTTTTGAATTGCTTGTTCTATTAGATTCTTAATTTTATTTTTGGTCATTTAATTCTTTAGCTCTTTTTATATTAATATTTTTCTCTTTAATCATTTGTTCAATAACTCTTTCTCTTTTATTTTGATCTACTCTGGCCGATCTTGCAACATTTTCAGCCCAAACCTTTTTATGACCCTTTGAAATCCCTTCTGAAGCTAAAGCTCTTAAGGCGGCTAGGTTTTGAGCTAATCCAACAGCTGCTATTATTTCAGCAAGCTCTTGAGCTGTCTGAACGTTTAAGATCTTAAGAGAAATCTTAGATAAAGGATGAGAATTAATTATTCCTCCAATAGTTCCAACTACAACTGGAACAATCATTTCTCCAACTAATCCTCTTTTATCTTTCTTCCAATCAACTAAAGGTTGGCCCTCTTTTTGAAAAGAATAACCATAAACTCCTGCTTCTAAAGCCCGCCAATCATTTCCAGTCGCTAAAGCTACCGCTCCCATTCCATTTAAAATCCCCTTATTGTTAGTTACCGCTCTATAAATATCTTTTTTGCCAAGAGAATGAATTTGTAAAATATTCTCTATAACTTCCTCTGTTTGAAAACCCTTCTTTTGTAAGGCTTTTTCAGTAATTAAAGCTTTAACTTTAACTAGTCTTCTATCCGCTAAATTAGAAACAATTTTTAAAACAGGTTTTTTCCCCGTTTTTTCTTGAATAAAGGAGGCCGCTTTTTCGCTAAAAGAGCTAGCAATATTAGCTCCCATTGCATCTTTAACATCTATAATTAAATGAATTCTTAAAGCAGAACCGATCTTTTCGCCCTCTATTAGTTTAACTTCTAAATCTTTAACCCCACCCCCTATCTTTCGTAAGGTTGAGTCTTCTTGATTGGTAGAATTAATAATCTCTTCTTTAATTTTTAAAATTTCTTGTTTAAAAGACAAAGAATCTTTTAATTGTGTAAAATAAATTTGCCCAATCATTAAATTTTCCAAACTTTCAGAATTAATCCCTCCTCCATCTCTAGTTAATTTAGCTCCATAAGAAGCAGCTGCCACTACTGAGGGCTCTTCTGTTACCATCGGAATAAAATATTCCTTTTGGTTAATTAAAAAATTATTAGCTACTGAATAAGGAAGAGAAAAAGAACCAATTACATTTTCAGAAATTGCATTTCTGTCTTCTTTTTTTAAAAAACCTTTTTCAATTAATAAAATTTCTTTATCATTTAAACCAGCAAAGGTTCTAATAATCTTTCTTTTTTCTTTTTCATTTAATTTAAAAAAACCAGAAATATTGCTTTGTTTTTTTATTTTCATTGAATATTATTTAATTTTCATTCTATCCAATTTTCTCCTTAATATCAAAATAATAAAAAGCAGCTCCATCAATTGGATGGAAGCTGTGTTTCAATAGTAACTTGAGGGATGCTTTCTTTGAAATCTTTAATCTCCTGACTCTCTTCTTTTAAAATAAGAAGGATTTTTTCTAAAGAATAATATATTTTATTCTTAAGAATAATTTTTAGAAATGATAAACCTAAATGGATGTTTTTTGGATTAATAAAGACTTTTTCATCAAAAACCTCTACCTTTCTTAAATCTTTCTTGGAAAGATTAACAAATACAACAACCATAGTCTTAACCTCTTGCTTAGGTTTTTCTTTTTCAAAGAATACCCACCGTCTGCTATTTATTATAGTTCTCATAATAACTCATTGTTCAAGTGCTATATTTATTTTAACACTTCCCAATATAATAACAATTATATTTTAGTTTATTATTCTTTCTGCTAATATAAAAATATGCCTATTTATAGTAAAAATAAAAAAGCTTATCATAACTATTTTGTCCTCGAAGAATTCGAGGCGGGTATTTCTTTGTTTGGTCATGAAGTAAAGGCAATTAAAAATCATAGAATTAGCATTAAAGGATCTTATGTCAGCATTAAAAACGGAGAAGCCTATTTAATTGGAGCAACAATTCCTCCCTATCAACCTAAAAATACTCCCCGTAATTACAATGAAAAAAGAGAAAGAAAATTACTTCTAAAGAAAAGGGAGATACAATATTTGGCCAGTAAAATAGAAAAGAAAGGGTTGACAATAGCCCCTTTAAAGGTCTATAGTGTAGAAGGAAAAGTTAAGATTAAAATTGGATTAGTAAAGGGAAAAAGGAAATTTGACAAAAAAGCTAAAATAAAGAAAGAAGAAACAGAAAGAGCAATGAAAAGACAAATGAAAGCATTTAATAAGTAAGTTGTCTTTGGGGATGCAATTAAGCTTCGACAAAGATTTAACTGGAATAAGGCAAGTCGAGTATTCTCTAATCTCGTAAAACTTGGAGAAACACAAATAATTGCTAAAAATAAATTATTTGAACCCGCATTGGCTTTAGCCTAATGCCGCTTATCCTATTGATTCTCGATAAATAGGAATAGGCGTCATACATCGAGATAGATTTTTCGCTTGGTTTGATGAAAAATTGAAATAATAAAACCACAATATAGAAAGATTTTGCTCAATTTTACTTTCTATTATTACCCAATTGAGCTATACTTGTAGAATTGTTTTAGATTAAATTTTTGGACAAGGGGGCAGAACCCTTCATCTCCACCATAAATTAAAAAAAATTGCCTAAGAAAAAAATAAGAGCAAACAATCAAATAAGAGCCAGTAAGGTTAGAGTTATCGGCCAGGATGGAAAACAAATAGGAATTTTTCCAATAAAAGAGGCTTTAAAGAAAGCAAAGGAAAAAGGTCTTGATTTAGTTCAAATTACAGATAAGGCTACCCCTCCTGTCTGCAAAATAACAGAATATGGGAAATATTTATATAATATTCAGAAAAAAGAGAAGACTCAGAAAGGGAGCGAAACAAAAGGAATAAGGTTAAGATTTAATATTTCTGATCATGATATGGATGTCAGAATTAAAAAAGCAGTTAAATTTTTAAAAGAAGGAAACAAAATAAAAGTAGATATGGTTTTAAGGGGAAGAGAAAGAAGATTATCTGATTTTGCTAAAGATAAAGTTAATCAATTTTTAGAAAAATTAAGCAATGAAGTTCCCATTAAAAAAGAAGGAAAATTAAGTAAAAGCCACCGAGGGTTTTCAATTATAGTAGTTAAATCAAATTAAAATATGCCAGCTAAAACAAGAAAAGCAATTAAAAAAAGATTTAAAATTACCAAGTCTGGTAAGGTTCTTAGACGTCAATCAGGATTAAATCATTTCCGAGCTAAGAAAAGCGGAAAATACAAAAGAAAAAAAAGAAAACTAGTAGAAGTATCAAAACCTGAAGCTAAATTAATAAAGAAACTATTAAAATACTAAAATGACAAGAGTAAAAGGAAGTTCAACCACAAAAAAAAGAAAGAAAAAGGTAATTAAGCAGGCAAAGGGTTATAAGTGGGGTAGAAATTCTAAATTCAAATTAGCGAAAGATGCCTTACGCCATGCCTGGACTCATGCCTTCCAAGACCGAAGAAAAAAGAAAAGAAAATTTAGAGCTGCCTGGCAAGTCCAGATTAATGCTGCCTCTAGAAAACACGGTCTTTCCTACAGCAAACTTATTCACGGACTAAAAAAGAGTAAAATAGAAATCAATAGAAAAATGCTAGCCGAGCTAGCAATTAATCATCCTGAAATATTCCAGGAAATAGTAGAAAAGGCAAAAACAAGCCTTAAAGCTTAAGAAATTCATGAGCTTTTTTTAAAACCTTTTTTGTTTGATCAAAGGTTATTTTTTCTATAGCCTGATGATAAGAAAGCCATCTAAAATCTCTATGCTCCTCAGAAAGATGAATTTCATCTTTTTTTGTTTTGGCTAAAAGAATATGGTTAATTTTAAATATTTTTTTCCCATCTCTTTCAAAAAAATATTCTGTTTTTTCTTTAAAGCCATCAATAAACTTTAAATCACTTATTCCTGTTTCTTCCCCGGTTTCTCTTATAATTGTTTTCTTAAAGGTTTCCCCTCCTTCAATATGGCCTTTCACTAGCCCCCAATGACCAGCATTGTAATGTAAGATAAGGTAATAAATATTACTCTCTTCTTTTTTAAAAATAATTGCTCCTGCTGAACTTTCAATCGGTATCATAAAAATATTTCTTTAAAAAAGAACCTCCTATTCTGAAAAACAAAACAAAACCCAATAAGGAAATTAAAACTCCTGCCCCTCTTAAAAGCATTGCAAAAGCAACAGCGGAAGACGATTTTAATCCCAAAGAACTAAAAACAAAAATTTGAATTGCTTCATGAGTCCCCAAACTAGCGGGCAAAGGAATAACAACGATTAAATAGGTAAACCCTAAAATAAAGAGGGCAGCTAAAAAAGAAATTTTAATCTCCAAGAAGAACATTAAAAGCCAAATTGTTATGACCATAATTAAGTCTTTTACCGCCGAGATTAAAAAAGGTTTTATCATTTTTCTTCCAGGCAAATTAAAAAAACCAAAAACATCTTTTTCTATTTCTTGGGAGGCAACTCTCATGTCACTGTTAAGAAATCGATAAAAAATTCTAACAATACTGCTCTTGTTAAAAACCTTAAAGTAAAAAACAGCCAAACAAATAGTAAAGAATCCAAAGAACCAACTAATATTAATTAATAAGTCATGGGGAATAGCGTTGGTTTGATAAAAAAACAAGAAAACACTTACCACAATAATAATAATATTAACTGTCCAACCAACAATTCTATCAATTACAATTGATGAACTAATTTTAGTAACTAAATAATCTTTTTTTCTTTTTAAAAAATAACCCCTAAAAAACTCAGTTAAACCAAATAAGGCGGGAAAAAGAAAATTAATAGCAAAAGCAATAATTCCAAGCTGAGAACTATCTTTAAAAGATATCTTCTTTTTTTGAGTTTTTAAAATTTCTTTCCATCTATAACCCTCTAAAATAGGAACCAATAAGTAAATCAAGAAAAGAGTAGCAATCTGCCAGACATGAATAGCGGAAAAAATAGATTGAATTTCTTCCCAACCAACAGTTTGAATAATCCAAGAAAAAATGACCCCTCCAAAAATAAAAGATAAAACTAATAATAGAAATTTCTTTATCATAAAAGTTTAAATTATCTTAACACCCTCTACTCCAATATTACCAATCAACGAATTATAACCTTTTTTTAAAAAAATTTCTTGCATCCTCTTCAACTCCTCTTCTTTAGTTAAAACCAAACAACATCCTCCTCCCCATCCTCCTGTTGGTTTTGCTCCTAAAGCTCTATTATCCAAGGCAATTTCTATGATTTCATCAAGCTTGTCTGTAGAAAGATCAAGTTTGCTAAGCTCCCAATAATATTTATTCATTAATTTTCCCAACTCAATAAACTTCTTATTCCTTAATTCATTTAAGGCTCTTTTAGATAAATCATCTAAATTATCTAAAACAAAATTAACGGTCTGAGCAAATTTCTTCTTTTTTTCTCTTAAATAAGAAACCATTTCCCCTGTCTGGGCATCTTCACCACTATCAACAATTAAAAGAGGAATGCGAAAATCAATATCTAAAATTTTAATGCCTTTTGATTTTTGATATTGCAAATATCCTCCGTAAGTCACAATGTTATTATCTATTCCTGAGGGAGTTCCACCATGAGCAATAATATCTCCCAAATAAGCGAAATTAGAAATTTGATCTTTAGATAACCCTTTTTCAAGAGCCGTTGTTACGGATAGAGCCAGAGAAGCAAAAACCGCAGAACTAGAACCTAAGTTTTTAGGGATTTCTGATTCAATTTCAATTTTTAGTCCCTGAAAACCATATTTATTTAAAATACTAGCAACAACAAAAAAACTAGGAGCAAGAAAATTATCCTTACTTAACTTGTTAATGCTATTAAAATCATCTTTTTTAATAAAACCCCTTATTTCTTTTAAAAATAAAAACAAATCTTCCTGATCAAAAGATTTGTGAATCTTTAAACTATTACAGCCAATACTAATATGGTCTTCATCAGTTAAAGAAGTTCGAACCCTACATCTTTTATCGAAAGTGCAAGCAATTCCTAGTTTATCATAAACAACAGCATGCTCGCCAAATAAAATGACTTTACCAGGAGCAGAAGCGGTAACCATTTGGATTTATTTAGATTTTATAAATCTTATAGCCCTCTCTTACCTTTTGCTCAAACTTCAAACCAACTGCATCTCCTTTCTTCGCTTTTTCAATCTTCTCTTTATCTTGTTCCATTGATTCAACCACTTGATCAAATTCTTTCTCTCCTCCTATTATTCTAATCTTATCTCCCACTTTTAATTTATCAAACAACTTAATAACTCCTACTTTTAAGTTGCCATAAAAATGGGTTACTTCTCCTATTTTTTTACCTTGTTTAGGCATAAAATGAAAATTAATTAATATTAGTTATATTTTAATATTTAGAGACAGAAAATCAAATAAAAAACTAAAAGACAGGAAGTAAAACGTCCTGTCTTAAAGCGAGAAAGAGATAATTCTCACAAAATTGACATAAGTTCGAATTCATTTCTGAAGAATTCCTTATCTCTCCTTTGCTCAAATTATCCTGTTAACAGAAAAAATTCTGCACCCTCTCAATGCTCTTAATTATACACGAAATAAATATTTTTGTCAAAAAAACAAATTGTTATTTCTTTTGGGCTATGATATAAAGATTTTGACGGCTCTTGTCATCACTTTCAACAATCCCCTCTTTAACTACTTTAAAGCCGGCTTTTTTGACTAATTTCCTTAATTCTTTTTGAGAAAAGAAGTGATAATAGCGATCTACCTTGTCGCCCCAAGGAACAAGGATGTCTCTATAATCTAGCTTTGTCTTTCCTAAAATTTTTAAAAATAAATTTTTAATGATAGAAATAATGTGCTCAATTTTATAAAGTTTCCAAACTGTTAAAATCAATAATCCCTTAGGCCTTAAAACTCTTTTAGCCTCGTTTAAAAATTGCAATCTTAAATCTTTAGATGGAATTTGATGTAAAACAGCTATACTATAAACCTTATCAAAAAAACGATCTTTAAAAGATAAATTTAAAGCATTATCTACTCTAAAGTTTTTTTGAGGGTATTTTTTCCTAGCTTCTTTAATTAATTCAACTGAGATATCAGCCCCATAATAATCAGCCAGTTTCTCATCAAAATATATTATATTACGACCATTACCACATCCTAAATCTAATACTCTGTCTCCTGCAAACAAATAATCACTAAACAAAAACCTAATTTCATACCAAGGATTACTCCTGGTTCTAGAAAAATCTTTTGCAATTAAATCGTAATTACGATTAACTCTGTCTAATAAATATTTTGCGTATTCTTTATCCATGAAACATAAAAAACAAATAATTCAAAGTCTAATCCAAAGCGAAATTAAAAATTCGCAAGATTTAGATTCTTTTAAGCGAAAAATAGCTAAAAAATATAAAATAAAACTATTTACAAACGTTCAGCTACTTAAAGCCTATCATAAACTATTAAACAATAGGGAAATTCAAAAGTCAAGGAAGATAGAAGGCCTTCTAAAAACAAGCCCTGTTCGTTCTTTATCTGGAATAGTTAATGTTTCAGTCTTAACAAAAGAATATGAATGCCCCGGAAAATGTATTTATTGCCCTAAAGAAGAAGGGCTTCCAAAAAGCTATCTATCGGGAGAACCAGCAGTAGAAAGAGCAAAATCTCTAGATTATGATCCTTACAAACAAACAAAAGAAAGAATTATAATGTTAAAAGAACAGGGGCATCCAGTCGACAAAATAGATTTAAGAATTATAGGAGAAACATGGTCTCACTACCCAAAAAAATATCAAACTTGGTTTATTAAAGAATGTTTTAATGCTTGCAATAAAAAGAAAAGCAAAACCTTAAAAGAAGCTCAAAAAAGAAATGAAAAAGCAGAAAACAGAATTGTTGGGCTTTCGATTGAAACAAGGCCTGATTTTATTGATAAAAAAGAAATTAAAAGATTAAGAAGATTAGGGGTAACTAAAGTAGAAATAGGAGTTCAAAGCATTAATGATAGAATTCTTCGTTTAAATAAAAGAGGGCATAAGGTCAAAGCGACTATTCAAGCTACAAAATTATTAAAAGATGCTGGATTTAAGGTCTCCTACCAAATCATGCCTAATTTATTTGGCTCAACCCCTAAAAAAGATTTAAAACAATTTAAAGAAATATTCCATAACCCTAATTTTCAACCTGATTTTATTAAAATATATCCCTGTGCCCTACTAGAATCAACTCCTCTGTTTAAATTGTATAAAGAAAAGAAATATAAACCTTATTCTAAAAAAGAGCTAATTGATTTAATTAAAAATATTAAAAAAATAACTCCTTTCTATATCAGAATAGTAAGAATTATTAGAGATATCCCTGCCCAACAAATTATAGCTGGTCCAGCTAAAATATCTAACTTAAGACAAATTATTCAAAAAGAAATGGAAGAAGAAGGTTGGCAATGTCGATGCATCAGATGTAGAGAAGTTAAAGATCAATTTAAAAAAGAAGAAAAACCTTTCTTTTTTAGAGAAGATTATGACTCTTCAGAAGGAAAAGAGATATTCTTAACTTTCGAAAACAAAACAAGAAGCAAACTTTATAGTATTTTAAGATTAAGGATTCCTTCTTATTCTTTAAAGAAAGAAAAACATTTTTTAAAAACCTTAAACAATAGTTCTATTATTCGAGAACTGCATACTTATGGACAACTCACTCCAATTTCCAAGAAAGGAAAATCTTCTCAACACAAAGGATTAGGTAAAAAGCTCATTAAGAAGGCTGAAAAAATCACTCAAAAAGAATTCCATCTTGATAAAATAGCAATAATATCAGGTATTGGAGTCCGCCAGTATTATCGCAAAATAGGATATAAATTAGACGACACCTACATGGTTAAAAAAATAACCAAATAACCAATAATAGAGAAAAGGGCAATAGGAGGAAGAGCTGGAATAGCTCTTTTTTCTTTTTGAAGAACAAAAATAAAAAAACTGAATAAAATCCCTAAGAAAGAAAATGTCATTACAAAAAGAGACCCTCTTAATCCATAAGGAATTAAAGAACAAATTAACAGAAGAGGAAAGGCTATATCTCCTCCTCCAAAAACAAAGGCCCAACCCTTACTAAAATTGCTTGCTTTTCTTTTAAAATCATCGAAACGATAAGGAATAATAAACCCTAGAATAGAGCCAGTTTCTATCATCGATTCGGCCATTTTAACCATGTGCTTAGTTTTGTAAACTGCAATAAAATCATAAACAGAAAACAAAACAAGAAGAAGAAGAACTTGGTAAGGAGTAAAATTAAAAGCAGAAAAGCTTACTACTCCTCCTAGCCCCAACACCATACATAAATTATGAATGATGATATTTTTAGTTTTTTTCCAAACTAAAATTAAAAGAGCTATTACTATGAAAGAGTATAAATCAGGCAACCAGAGATTTAAAACAGAAAACCCCCCTAAAAAAACAGGCAAAATAAATAAAAAATCAAAAACATATCTTTTCTTTTTCCCCTTTTTAAAAAATTTAACTAATAAAAGAATTAATACTGTTAAAATCAAAAATTGGACTAAAAAACTCTCAATAGAAATAGGGGCTACTACAGGCCTTTGAGATACCTCTAATCTTTTTAATGTCCCAGTAATCCCTATAAAAGCAGTTAAAAAGAATAAAAAAGACTTAAAACAAAAAACCTGAATAATGTTTTTTTTATTCATTGCGAGAAATTCTAATTAGTCCAGAACAAGGAATTATTTCAATCCCCTCTCTTTCTAGATCATCTAAAAACAAATTCATGCCTATTGAATCTGAACTCATATGTCCAGCAATTACTACATTTAAACAAGAATGTTCAGCTTCTTTTTTATGCTCTTCAGAAATATGCATACCAAGAATAGTACCAATACCAGAAATAGACATTTTCTGATAAAGCTTAGGAGAACCTTCCGCTCCCCCTGTTATTTCAGTCACGGCTATTTTGCCACAATGGTTTTCTTTGTTCCCGACAAATATTTTAGGACCTGCTCCTAGTTTAGCTGCTGCTTGATATTCAGGTATTGTATGAAGAAATTTCATTAAATCACCAATTCTATCAAAATCATTTTCTTCTACCTTATTCTTTAAAAAAGAGGCAACTAAATTATCGCAAGCTGTATGAAAACAGGCCAAATTAAATCCCAATATTTTGGCTGTATCAACAGTTCTTTGATGATTGTAGGAGTTAATCCCTCTCGCTACTTCAGAGATTCTTTTTTTCATAAGGCCTTCCGCAATATTAATCGGCACTCCATACTGACTTAAAACTTCGGCTTGTAAATCCATTACTTTGTCTAGATTAGACAAAGCCTGACCAGAAGGGTGGTGAGCAATAATTAAATCAATGTCGCCTAATTCCTTAGCCAATAAAACTTCAGCCGGACCAATATCAATCCCAGCTAGAACCTTTTTGACTTCTCTGTTTTTTTCTAAATGAAGAATCCTAGAGTCAAGATAAGGATTAGTCAAAGATTCTTTATCAAAAAAAATCTTTTTTTCTTTGCTCAACCTCTTGTATTTTTCTTTTATTCTTTTCATTTCCTTCTTAACTTTTTCTTCTCCTCTTAAATCAGCTTTAATTCCTTTTTTAATGGATAGACTGTAAATGTCTTTAATTGTCATCTTTTTTAATTTTAATGTTTTTATCCAAGTAGAGTTTTTGAATTAGTTTTTCTTGTTCTTTTTCATCATCCACTTTTCGACGAATTTTAGATTTTTGTTTACGAAAATATTTACGTAAAGATTTAGTGATTTTTCTCATATTCTTAATTGTTTAATTTATTAAATTCTTCTTTTACAATTTTCCTATCATCCCAAGGCTCTTTTCTGTTATTTTTAAAGCAAATAGATGGTTCCGATCCCTTACCGGTAATTACTACTACATCTCCTTTTTTAGCTTCTTGTAATGCTTGGTAAATAGCTTCTCTTCTATCAATTATTTTTTTTCCTCGAGCCCCTACTCCTTCCAACACTTGGTTAATAATTGTTTCTGGATCTTCATCATAGGGATCCTCATTAGTTACAATAATCTTCTGACAATTATTTTTAGCTATTTCCCCCAAAACAGGTCTTTTCCATTTATCCCTTCCTCCTCCACAAGATCCTAAAACACAAATTAAGTTATTAGGTTGAAAGTTTTCCTTAATATTATTGTAAACTCTCTCAAGAGCATTGGGAGTAAAAGCATAATCAACTATAACCTGAAAGGGTTCATTAATAATTACCTCCATTCTCCCTGGTATCCCCTTAACATTTTTTAAGGCTTGAGAGCTTAATTCTAAATTAATGTTTTGAGATAGACCAACACAAATAGCAGCTAAAGCATTATCAATATTAAAAGATCCTAAAAGAGGAATTTCAAATTCTACTCCTTCTATTGTAAATCTGGATCCTTTCTGATTAGAAACAATATTTTGAGCAATAATTTCTTCATCTTTACCAGAATATTTTTTTCCATAATAATATTTCTTATTAGCTGGAAAATCAAAATAATCAATATTTTTGTCTTCTAAATTTAATATATGAACATTTTTAGTGGCCTTGAATAGTTCTTGTTTGGCTGCACGATAATTTTCAAAACTTCCATGAGATTCAATGTGTTCTGGACTTAAATTAGTAAAAACAGCAATATTAAAATCTATAAACTTGTGCCTATACTGTTTAATTCCTTCAGAAGTAACCTCAAGAATAACATAGCGACATTGAGCCTCTAAACATTTCTTAAGAAATTTTTGAAGAGATAGACGGCCTGGCATAGTCATCCTTAAATTATTTTCCCAGGCCTGATCTCCAATCCGAGATTCAATTGAGGAGAAATAGGCAGTTTTATCTTTTTCTTTTAAAATTTCAAATAACATTCTAATAACCGTAGATTTTCCATTTGTTCCTGTGACCCCAATAATAGTCATTTCTTTAGAAGGAAAACCATAAATAAGGGCCCCCATTAAAGGCTGAACAAAATAATAAGCCTCCATTAAAAAAGATGGGATTATTTTTTTAACTATTTTTTTGAATTGAAATGTCATAAGATCCATTTTAAAATAAATAACTTGATAAATAAAGGAAAATAATTTAAGATATTCTTATTATGCCTAATACGAAATCAGCAAAAAAATCTATTCGTCAAGATAACAGAAGAAGAATTAAAAACCGAAAAAGAAAAGATAGGCTTAAATCTATTCTTAAGGAAGTTTATGCCTTAATCGCAGAAGGCAAAATAAAAGAAGTGAAAGAAATGATGCCTCAAGTCCAGAAAATAGTAGATAAGTCAGTTAAAACAAAAACAATTAAGGCAAATAAGGCGAAAAGAATTAAATCAAGAATAGAAAAGGCAATATCTAAATCTCAATAATAAGGAGATCTATTGCTGTTCGAGGTTCAATTTTTCCCGTCTTAACTCCCGCATCTATTTCAAGAATTTTCTGATAGATTTTTTTTAAATCAGAAAAAGTAAATTTATCCGCCAAGGGGCGGCTTTTTTTAATTACAAAAGGATGTAACCCTGAATCTTGAAAAGGAGAAAGACCTCTTTTCATTAAATCTTTAATAATTAAAAGAACTCTGAATTGATAAGCAATCATTGAAAGAATATAGGGGACCTGGGCCCCCTCCTCTAAGTGTGATTGAAAAAGTTGCAAGGCTTGTTTTTTATCCTGGTTAGCAATAGCCTCAATGGTTTTAAAAATATTAGTTTCGGTTTTTGGCTTAACTAATAAGCGAACATCTTCAACTGTTACCTCCTCCTCTTTTTTAAAATTATTAAGTTTCATAATTTCACTTTCCATCTGCCAAAGATTATCCCCCACAAAATTAATTAATTCGTTAATAGCAGAATAAGATATCTTTCCTCCTATTTTATGAAACTGAATTTTAATCCATTTTCTTAAATTATCTTTTTCCAATAATTTAAATTCTTGAAAATCTTGATTGCTATTTTTTTTCCTTAAAAATTTATAAAAAGCGCTTCTTTTAGAAAAATCATTATTTTGATGAAAAACAAGAATATTGTCTGTTTTAAGAAAGTTTTTCTTTTTAGACAAGAATTTTTCAGAAAAATCTTTATTATTTAAAACATTTTTTAAAATAATTAGTTTTTTTTCTTTAAACATAGAAACTTGTTCAAATCCTGTCTGTAAATCATTAAAATCAAAATTATCTTCCTCGAAGATTTTTAAATCTAAACTCTCCTTATTTTTCTCCTGATATTTGCTAATTATTGTTTGGAGTTTTTTTTGAGACCTGTATGTATCAGGTCCATAGAAAAAATAAATCATTTTATGATTGACATTTAGGGCAGAAAAAAGTTGATCTGCCCGCTATTTTATCTCTTTTAATTTTTGTTTTACATTTAAAGCACTTTTTTCCGTCTTTCTGATAAACTTTTAAAAATTTTCCAAAAGAACCCCTAGTTCCATCGCTCTGTCTAAAATCAGAAACACTACTTCCCTTTAACTTAATAGCTTTTTTTAAAATAATTTTCGTGTTCTTGTAAATTTTTTTTAACTCCTTTTCAGTTAAATCATTTAAGTCTTTAAAGGGGTCGACTTTTGATTCCCAAAGGATTTCACTAGCATAAATATTGCCAATACCAACAATAACTTTTTGATCCATAAGAATTTGTTTTATCTTTCCGCCTCTTCTTCGATTTAAGGTTTCTTCAAATTTTTTAAAAGTAAAATCCTCCTTTAAGGGTTCAGGGCCTAAATATTTTAAACTTTTAGATTTGTAAAGATCCTCTTGGTCCCAAAGTTCAACCTTAGCAAACTTTCTCAAATCAGATAGGGCTAGCTGGTTATCATTATCAAAAAAAATTAATAAGTGTAAATATTTGTTCCAGGGATCATTAGATAGGGCCCCCTTAACTTCAGACATCCATTTATTGTTTTCTTGTTTCCATTTACCATATAATAAGTGTCCGCTAATCTTCTGATGAATTAAAATTGTTTTATTGTTAGATAGGTGGATTAAAATATACTTTCCTCTTCTTTCAATATCTTTTATTTTATTTCCCTTAATTGTTTTTTTAAACTGATCAAAAGTCGGTTTTTTAATTATTTTTTTAGAGTCAGACCAAACATCCTTAATGGTTAAATTAAGTATTTTTTCTCTTAGTCCGCGAACAATGGTTTCAACTTCAGGCAATTCAGGCATTTTATAAAAGTTTAAGTAAACTATTTTTTTCTTGCATTTTATCAAATCTTTTAATAAGGCTTTTAAAACCTATTTTTTTTAGGAAATCTCTTACTTCCTCAGGCTTATATTCTCCCCACTTCATGTTTTGATAATTGATTTTTAAGGGGACATCCTTTTTAATTTCAGCTAACTCTCTACTTAAAAAAGCTTTTTCTTTTTCTTCTAAAAGTAATTTTCTAATTCTTTTGTTAATTTTATTTTTTTCACAGGCCTTGTAAACATTTTCAAGATCATGAAATTCATTCAATAATTTAATGGCTGTTTTTTGACCAATTCCTGATACTCCTGGAATATTATCAGAAGGATCGCCTCTTAAACCTCTGTAATCAGCCAATTGACAAGGTAATAATCCTGAATATTTCTTCTGAACTTTTTCTTTATTATACAACAAAGAATTGTTTTTGGTTTTTAAAATATAAACTTGAACATTCTTTTCAATTAATTGAAGAATATCTAAATCTCCACTTAAAATAACAACTTCTTTTTTTGGTTTTAGGCTTTGGGAATGACGGCTAATTGTTCCAATTAAATCATCAGCTTCAAATCCTTTTTTTTCAAAAATAGGTATTTTTAAAACTCTTAAAAGGTCTTTAATAATTGGTTCTTGTTCATACAACTCTTTAGGGGTGGGCGGTCTCTGACTTTTATATTCCTTAAACTTTTTATGACGAAAGGTGGGTTCAGGTAAATCAAAACAGGTAGCTATAAAATCAGGATCAAGCTCTTGGACACTTTTTAAAAGAACAGAAAAAAATCCATAAACAGCATTAACTAATTTCCCTTCCTTATTCTTGAAGGGAGGAAGAGCATGAAATGTTCTATGAATAATTGAACTGCTGTCAATAATAATGAGTTTTTTCATTGAATTGTAATAATTCTTTCTTGAGAATTATTCATTTTAAAATTAATAACTATTTTATTTTTTGGTAAAATGCTTTTTATTTTTTTAGGCCATTCAATAGCCACAATGTTAGGTTGGTTATTAATAAAATCATTAAATCCTAGAGATAATAATTCCTTTGCATCATTAATCCTATAACAATCGATATGATAAAAAAAGCTAAAATCAGAATTAGGAATATTAAATTTTTTAAAAATAATAAAAGTAGGACTTAAAATTTTCTCTTTAATTCCTAACCCCTTAGCAAGTCCTTGCAAAAAAGTTGTCTTTCCAGCCCCTAATTCTCCCTCCAAAGCTAAAATTTTAGTCTTTTCTTTGTAGCCTTCTTGGATAATTTTTTCTCCTATTTTTTTACCTAAATTTCTAGTTTCTGACGCACTTTTAGTAATTTTTTTCATAATTGACTTTTCAATACAAATAAGATAGATTAGAATAATTGCTTATATTTTAACTTGTTATGAACACTATTTCAAAACGTATAACTGGAGAGACCCAACTCTCATCGGATCTTTTCCTAAAAATTCAAGAAAGAATTAAAAATATTCCTACTTTCCGTGAGGAAATTAAAGACTCTTTAGAAAACAGAACAACAGAAACCTTACAAATTATTTTAGGAGGATCAATTCATTTAGGAACTTCTGATATTCATTTTGAACCCAAGAAAAAAAACTCAATTATTAGAGTTAGATCTGATGGAATGCTCCAAGAATTAGTGACTCTTGATTTAAAAACTTATAATAAACTCATTTCTAGAATTAAGCTTCTCTCTAGATTAAAACTCAATATTAAAGATCGTCCTCAAGACGGAAGGTTTTCTATTGGTGTACCTGAAGACCCTAGCACTAGCATCACGAAACTCTTTACTATAGAAACAAGAGTTTCTGTTTTACCTTCTGAATATGGAGAAACTTTAGTCTTAAGAATATTAAACCCTCAAAATTTAGTTAGTTTTAATAAGTTAGGATTAAGACCAGACCTTTTAAGATTATTTGAAAAAGAAATGAGTCAGCCAAGCGGTATGGTTATTGTTACTGGTCCTACTGGTTCTGGTAAAACTACTACTCTTTATGCTTTTTTAAAAAAAATACAAAGTCCAGAGAACAAAATTATTACCATTGAAGACCCAATTGAATATCACTTATCAGGAATATCTCAAACTCAAGTTAAGCCCGACAAACAATACACTTTTGCTAACGGTTTAAGATCGGTAATGAGACAAGACCCTGATATTATCCTTGTTGGAGAGATTAGAGACTTAGAAACAGCCAGCATTGCCCTTCAGGCTGCATTAACCGGCCATTTAGTATTCAGTACTCTTCACACTAACGATGCAGCCGGAACAATAGCTCGATTACAAGCTTTAGGAGAAAAACCAGTTAATATTGCCCCAGCCATTAATTTGGCTATTGCTCAAAGATTAGCTAGAAAAGCCTGTAAATATTGCAAAAAAGAAAAAAAACCTTCTCCTGAAGAATTTAAAAAAATTAAAGAAGCTTTAGAAAATTTACCAAAAGAAATCAAAAGACCTAAGGTAGATGATAAATTAAAAATAGTTGAAGTGGTAGGATGTAAAGAATGCAACTCAACTGGTTACAAAGGAAGAGCAGGTATTTTTGAAGCTTTTCCTGTAGACGACGAAATGGAGCAATTTATTTTAACTTCGCCTTCAATAGGGGCATTAAATAAAAAAGCAAAAGAAAAAGGAATGACAACAATTTATCAGGATGGAATGATAAAAGTAGCTGAAGGGATTACAACTATTGAAGAAGTGGAAAGAGTCGCAGGTCAAAAATAAAAAGCCCCTAGGTCGGGGGTTTTAATACTCATATATTAGTCACATAAGTTTAGATTCTTTCCGAGGAGTAATTTCGCCTAAGCCAAACTATCCAACTAAGAAAAATTCCAACAACCCCCAACCTAGAAGCTTTTACTATATTTCTATTATAATATAATCAAATAAAATGTCAAGGGTAAAAATCCCTTGTTTTTTATTAAACAAAAAGGAGACAGTAATAATCTATTTATTACCGTCCAATAAAATAAAATTGTTTTTTTTCAATTCTTTAAAAATCTTTTTAAATACCCTCATGGGTATTTTTGGGCAACTCAAACAGAGTACCCTTCTTTCTTCTCTTTTGTTAATCATATAAACCAATTGCCATTGTAAAACATAATAAAAAAACAGTCAAAAATTAATATTTTTGCTATAATAAATTATGTCTTTAATACTAGTTATTCTATTATTTTTTATATTATCTCCCCCTCTCCAAGCGGCAGAACCTCTAGACGTAGTTATCAGTGAAATAGCTTGGATGGGAACAAAAGCTAGTAGTAATGATGAATGGATAGAGCTTTACAACAACACAAACTATAATATTGATTTAAATGGTTGGGGAATATATGAGGAAGAAACATTAATTGTTGCCCTAACTAATATTATAGAACCTCATTCTTACTATTTAGTTGAAAGAACCGATAACACAACAGTTAAAAATATAGAGGCAAGTCAAGAACCTGTTGGTTGGGGAGGTTATGGCTTAAATAATAAGGGGGAGAATTTAAAATTATTAAATCAAGAATTAAAAATAATAGATGAAATAGATTGTACTTCTGGATGGTTTGCAGGAATAAAAGAATCTTACAAAACCATGGAAAGAATTATTTTGCAAGGATTAGGTTCAGATCCAAACAATTGGCATTCTAATACCTTATCAAATCAAGCCTTAGATTCAGATAATAATTTTATTCAGGGCACGCCTAAATCAGTAAACAGTTCAGTAGAAATCCAAATTCAAGAGCAAATTATTTATTCTTCTAATATCTCCATTAATGAGCTACTACCCTATTCTCAAGAATCTGATAGTGAAAATGAATGGATTGAATTAAAGAATAATTCAAATGAAGATGTTGTTCTGTCTAATTGGAAAATAAGAGATATAGAGGGAAGAACTAAAACCTATAACTTTCCAGAAGAAACTATTATTTTAGCCAATGATTTTTTAATTTTAAATAGGCCAGAAACAAAAATTACCCTCAATAATGACAAAGACGGACTAGAATTAATAAATCCTAATGATGAAGTTGTTAGCTCAGTTTCCTATACTAACGCTTTAAAAGAAGAATCTTATGCTTTTTGGGAAAAAGAATGGCATTGGACTCGAAAATTAACCCCAGGAGAAGAAAATATTGTTTTTCAAAATCCAGTCCAGAACGATAAAAACCAAGTCATTAGTATAAATCATAAAGAATTTGGCCCTAAAAAAGACAATTTCTTTGTAGTGTTGATTAAGGGATGTCTAACTGCTACTTTATTTTCTTTAATAGCAATAAGATTAAAAAAAACAAAAATAAATTTGATTTTCAAAAAAAAATAAGTTAATCTGAAAAATATATCATAAATTTTTAATAGAAAAATGTCAGGACACTCGCATGCAAAAAATGTAAAAAGTACTAAGGAGGCCAGTGCAAAGAAAAGAAGCAAGAATTTTTCAAAAGTTAACAGATTAATTCTTGTAGCCGTTAGAGAAGGAGGGCCTAATCCAGATGTTAACGCTCAATTAAGAGCAGCTATCGACAAGGCACGTGATTACAATATGCCTAACGATAATATTGAAAGAGCTATTAAGAGAGCATCTGGAGACTTAAATAAGGATAAACTAGAAGGATTTATTTTTGAAGCTTACGGACCAAGTAAGGTGGCTATTATGATTGAAGGAATTACCGATAATAGAAATAGGTCATTAGGGGAAATTAAAAAAATTCTTAGTAAATATAATGGAAAACTAGTCCAAAAAGGATCAATTAACTGGATGTTTGAAAGAAAGGGTTGCTTAATTATTAATTTAGAAAAACAAGACGATAAATTTAAGGAAAAAGAAGCTTTAGAGCTATTATCTATTGAAGCAGGAGCGGAAGATTTAAATTGGCAAGAAGGATATCTTGATGTTTATACCGACCCTCAAGAAACAAAACAAGTGAGAGACAATCTAGAAAAAGAGGGGGTTAAAGTTAAATCTAGTAGCTTAGAATGGAAACCAAAAAACTTAGTTCAAGTCAGCGAAAAAGAAAAAAGTTCTTGTCTTAAATTATTCGACGAATTAGATGATAATGATGACGTTCAAGAAATTTATTCTAATTTAGACGAATGATTATTCTAGGAATAGATCCAGGAACAGCCAATACTGGTTACGGAATAGTTAGCTGTAAAAGATCTATAAAATATCTTCACCATGGGGTAATTCAAACTAGCCCGGAAGATAGTCCAGGAGAACGTCTCAGACAAATTAATAATAGTATAAGAAAGGTTATAAGAGATTATAGGCCAGACATCTTAGCAATAGAAAGAGTTTATTTTTTTGTTAATTCAAAAACAGCAATGCCCGTCTCTCAGGCTAAAGGAGCAATTCTTTTGGCAGCCGCTAAAAAAAGAATACCAGCTCAAGAATTTAGCCCTGTTACAATTAAGTCTATTATTACGGGGAATGGAAGAGCAAAGAAAAAAGAGGTTCAAAAATCTGTTCAAAAAATATTAAAACTTAAAAAAATACCAAAACCAAATCACGCTGCTGATGCTCTAGCTGTTGCGATTACTTGCCAAGTAAAAATGCAAGAATCATAATCGTTAAAAAAAATGGGAAAGAAAAAGAAGAACAAGATTAAAATTTTTTTAAAAATTATTCTTTCTGTAATTTCAGTAGGAATAATTATTTTTTTATTTCTATTCCTTTATTACGCAAAAGATTTCCCTCGACCTGAAGTATTTATAGAAAGACAATTAATCCAATCAACTAAAATTTATGACCGAACAGGAGATATTCTTTTGTATGAAATTTATGGAGAAGAAAAAAGATCCTGGGTTCCACTAGAAGATATGCCCGATCATCTCCAAAAAGCAGTTATCGCGACAGAAGATGCTCACTTTTATAATCATATCGGAGTAGATTTAAGAGGAATTATTAGGTCTGTTTTAATTAATTTAGAAATAGGAAAACTTTCAGTGGGAGGATCAACCATTCCCCAACAGTTAATCCGATCAACTTTTCTTTCTCCAGAAAAAACAATTGAAAGAAAATTTAGAGAAATTATTTTATCAATAGAATTAAATAGAAGATATTCTAAAGATAAAATACTAGAGTGGTATTTAAATCAAGTCCCCTTCGGACAAAATGCTTACGGAGTAGAAGCAGCTAGTCAAACATATTTTAAAAAAAATATTTCGGAGATTACAATTCCAGAAGCTGCTGTTTTAGCTAGTTTAATTCAGGCTCCTTATCGGTATTCTCCTTACGGAGAAAACATAGATCTTCTTTTAACAAGAAAAGATTTTGTTTTAGAAAAAATGTATCAAGAAGGCATTATTACAGAAGAAGTCTTAGAAGAAAGCAAAAATGAGGAAATTATTTTTGAAAAACAAACTGAAAACTTTAAGGCTCCCTATTTTACTCTTTGGGTTAAACAACAATTAGAAGAAAGGTATAGTCAAGAATTTTTAATGAAAAAAGGATTAAAAATTTATACTTCTTTAGATTGGGAAATTCAAAAAATAGCTGAGGAAGAAACCAAAAAGGGAGTTTTAAACAATCATTCTTTTAATGCTTATAACGCTGGAATAGTTGCAATTAATCCCCAAACAGGCGAAGTTTTAGCTATGTCAGTAGGAACAGGAAACTATTACGACAAACCTCTTCCAACAGGATGTAACCCTGGAGTAGATTGTGCTTTTGATCCGCAAATAAATATTGTTTTAGGAACAAAAAACAATCCAGGTAGACAGCCTGGATCAGCCTTTAAATCTTTTATTTATGCGACAGCTTTTAACCAAGGATTTAACGATGAAGATACTGTTATCGATGAAGAAACAAATTTTGGAGTTTGGGGGGGAGAGGAATACATTCCTCAAAACTATGATGAAAAATTTAGGGGAGAAGTAACATTAAGAGAAGCATTAGCTCAATCTCTTAATATTCCATCTATCAAAGTTTTAATTGATTTAGCTGGTCTTGAAGAAAGTGTTAAGCTAGCTGAAGATCTTGGTATTACCACTCTTAGACCTCCTTATGGACCTTCTATCGTTCTAGGAGGTTGGGAAACAAAATTAATAGAAATGACTTCCGCATATGGGGTTTTTGCAACTAACGGATTAAAAATTTCCCCTGTTTCTATTTTAAAAATAGAGGATTTAGATGGAAATATAATTGAAGAAAATAAAAGAACTCCAAAAAGAATTATACCTCAAAACACAGCATCACTAATCAATAGTATCCTCTCCGACAATGAGGCTAGAGCGCCCATGTTTGGCGAATATTCAATGCTCTATATCCCTACCTATCAAGTCGCAGCAAAAACAGGGACAACTCAGAATTATAGGGATGCCTGGACTATTGGATATACTCCTTCTATAGTAACGGGAGTTTGGGTTGGGAACAACAATGATGAATCAATGGAAGAAAAGCCCAGCGTTGTCTTAGCTGGACCTATTTTTAATAACTTTATGAGAAAAGTTTTGCCACTCTTACCCCAAGAAAATTTTAGTTCGCCTTAATAGGCATAATAATATAAAGGTATTCATCCTTACTATTAACTGAACTAAGAGTTGCTGGACCCTCCTTAGAGGTCAATTTAAACTGAACCTTATCTCCTTGAATTTCAGATATTCCATCAATTAAAAACCGATAATTAAAATTGATTTTAATATTATTTCCTTTAATTACTCCCTTTAAAGAACTCTTATACTCCCCCAAATCAGAATGTTGACTAGAAATCTCAATATTCTTTTCTTTTTGGTTTATTTTAATTTTAACCTCATTAATCTTGCCACTAAAAAGACTAGCTGATTTAACTTGATTTAAAAATTCCTCTTTGTTTACTTGAATAGTAGTCTTGTATTTATCAGGAATAATTTCTTCGTAATTAGGATACCTCCCCTCAATTAATCTAGAAATAAATTTTATTTCTGATTGAGAAGTTTTATCAATTAGATGTTGGAATAAAATTAAATTAGGAGAAATTTTAATTTTCAAATCTCCTTTTTTATCAGTTAAAACTCCTAATAATTCTTTAGCCGCCATCTGAGGTAAAATTAAAGAATATTCTTTTTTTAAATTGGACTGAATATTGATCTTCTTTTCTGCTAATCTAAAACTATCAGTAGCTACCATTTTAATTTCTTTTCTCTTAAAAACAAAATAAATTCCTGTAATTTCAGGTTTAGTACTAGAAGAGGTGGGAATACTGATAACTTGATTTAAAGCTTCACAGAATTTTTTAGAATTAATTTTGATTTCTTCTTTTGATTCAACTTCAGGGGTAACAGGAAAATCCTCAGGATCTAATCCTTTAATTTTAGTTTTATAATTTCCACATTCTATTTTTAAACTATTATTTTTACTAGATTCTATGGTAATTGTTTTATCTGGTAAAGAACTAATAAAGCCAGATAATATTTTAGTTGGAATACAAATAGAGCCTTCTTTTTTGACTTGAGCCAAGCTTTGCCAATTAATGCTTGATTCTAAATTAGTAGTAGAAAGTTTTAAAATATTCTTTTCTGTTTTTAATAAAATATTTTGTAAAATTGGTAACTTAAGAGACTTTTGAGAAATCTTTTCAACAGTTTTTAACCCCTCTTTTAATTTCTCTTTTAATATAATTAATTTCATTGTTATTGTTATTGGTCTTAATTTTTTTAAATGTATTTTATCTTATTTAAACTGGGCATTACTTGTTAGTTTGTTATGGATAAGATGATGAAAAAAGTGTTAATTAGTAGCTTTTTTATTTTGCTGATTTTTTATTCACTATTTATTAATACTTTTTCCACTATGTTTTCCACTGATTAAGAACAAATAATATTGTTTTTAATTAGTTCAATTTCCTCTTCCAATTTTTCATTATTTTTTATTTCTTTAGATATTTTTCTGCAAGAATGGATTGCAGTTGTATGGTCTTTTCCTCCGAACTTTCTTCCAATAAAAGGGAAGGAAGATTTTAATTCATTTCTTAATAAATACATGGCCACCTGTCGAGGTTTTACTATTTCTTTTTTTCTAGAGGAAGACGCTATTTCTTTAATGCTTAAGTTATAGAAGTTAGCAACAGCATGAATTATTTTTTTAGAATTAATATTTCTTTTAGGAGAATTAATTATATTCTTGAGTAATAGCTTGGTTACTTTAAGATCGGGAGTTTTTTTATTGAGTTGTTTGTGGGCGACAATAATATTTAAGGCGCCTTCTAATTCTCTAATATTTCTTTGAATTTTACTTGCTACATAATCTAAAACCTCTTCTGAAAGTTTAATTTTTCTTTCCTGACATTTTGTTTTTAAAATTGCAATTCTAGTTTCTAGCTTAGGGCTAGAAATATCGGCAATCATTCCTCCTTCAAAACGAGATCTTAATCTTTCAGTTAAGGTTGCGATTGATTTTGGAGATCTATCAGAGGATAGAATTATTTGCTTGTTTTCTCCGTAAAGAGAATTAAAGATAAAGAAAAACTCTTCTTGAGTTTTTTCTTTGCCTGATAAAAATTGAACATCATCGACTATAAGAGTATTAATTTCCTTGTATTCCTTTCTTAGTTTTTCTACTTTTCTGTTTCTAATTGCAGAAATAATATTAGAAACAAATTTTTCAGTTGGAACATATTTTACCTTATTATTTTTTTCCTGTTGAGCAATACTATTACCAATAGATTGAAGAAGGTGGGTTTTTCCTAATCCTACCCCCCCATATATAAACAAGGGATTGTAAACCTTTCCAGGTTTTTGAGCCACAGCTGAAGATGCAGCATGAGCCAATTCATTAAAAGGACCAATAACAAAATTATCAAAACTATATTTGGGATTTAAATTAGTATCTTTTTGTTTTTGAAAATTATCAAAATCTAGTTGATCTTCTTCCGAGGTTGTATTAATTGCTTGTTCTAAAATTTGAAAATCAGAACTTTGGACTTTGTACTTAATATTTTTGATACCACGATCAATATCTCTTAAAATTTTTAAAATGTTTTTATTATACTTTTTTAAAAACCAGTTTTTAGCGAAAGCGCTAGGAACAGAAACAGTTACAGAGCTATTATCTCTAGAAACAATATTTGTGTCTTGAAACCAAGTGTCAAAGCTTGCATTAGATATTTGTAATTGCATTTGGGCTAAAACAGCCTGCCAAAGTTCTTGTTGAGTCATAAGACTTTTTAATTAATTTTATACGTTAATTATACATTAAAAAAACAAAGAATGTAAAATAAGAACAAAGCCTCTTTTTTTGTTAACAACCTGGGTAAAAACTGTGGATTCTTTTTTTGAAAAATAAATTGACTTGATTATTTTTTTATGGTTAAAATGATAGATATGGCAATTACAAAAAAACCTAAAAAAAGGAAAAGGAAAAGAAAGCACGGCTTCCTCAAAAGAAAATCAACAAAGGCGGGGAAGAATGTTGTGAAAAAGAGACGGAAAAAAGGGCGCAAAAAATTAACTGCGTAGTTTTTATGCTACCCCTTAAAAATCGTTTAAAAAAGAAGAAAGATTTTGAAAGGATATTTAACCAAGGCAAATCTTTTAAACACGATTGTTTGGTTCTAAGAATTCTTGAGAATGATTTAGGTTATAATAGATTTGGATTTGTTGTTTCTAAGAAAGTTTCTAAAAAGGCAGTTGTACGAAATAGAATAAAGAGAATGTTAAGAGAAATTGTTAGACAGGGTGATGTTAAAATAAAAGAAGGATTTGATATTGTAGTTATTGCTTTAATTGGAATTGAAAACAAGAAATTTCAAGAAATTAAAAAAGAATTTTTAAATCTTATTTTAAAAACAAAAATATTATGATAGGTGATTTTTTCAATCAATTTTTATATCGTCCCCTTCTCAACATATTAGTAATAATTTGTTTATTAATTCCTGGTCAAAATTTTGGCCTAGCTATTATTGCGACCACTGTTCTTTTAAAAGTTATATTATATCCTTTAACTAAAAAAAGTCTTAAGAATGGTAAAAGCCTTCAAAAAATTCAGCCAGAATTAAAAAAAATTCAGAAAAAATTTAAAGGAGATGAAATGAAACAAGCCGCAGAAATTAAAAATCTTTATGAAAAGCATGATATCAACCCCTTTAGTGCTTTTGTTCCTCTTCTAATTCAATTTCCTGTTTTAATTGCTCTTTATAGAGTTTTCTTAAAGGGAATGAATGAAGGGGCTTTGTATGATTTTGTGCCTTCTCCAACAGATATAAGTTTTTCTTTTTTAGGGATTAATCTGACTAATCCTAGTGTTGTTATGACAATGATTGCTGCTATTATTTATTTTTTCCAAATGAAAAATACCTCGAAGGTCAAAGGTAAAAGCAAAAAAGGATTTCAGGATAAAATGCCCTACTTTTTTAGTGTCTTCACTTTCTTTATTCTAGTAAAATTCCCAGCTGCAGTTTCTCTTTATTTAGCTGTTTCTTCACTATTTCTTGTTACTCAAAATTATTTTTTACATAAAAATGAATCTCAATAATTTAGAAAAAATTAAAAAAGAAATAAGGGATTTTTTTAAAAAAACAACCTTTGATTTAGATATTAATATTTCTTTGAGAGAAGACTCTACTATTGCCATAGATATTACCAGCTCAGAACCTCAGATTTTAATAGGTGAAGGAGGATCAACCTTATCAGATATGCAAAAATTATTAAAAATTATTATTAAGAAAAAGATTAAAGAAAATATTTACGTTGATTTAGATGTTAATAATTACAAGAAAAAGAAGATTTCTCACTTAAAAGACCTCGCTCAAAAAACAGCCGATGAAGCAGTTTTAATGAACGAAGAAAAAGTGTTGACTTCAATGAACCCTTATGAAAGAAGAGTGGTTCATCTAGAGTTAGCGAAAAGACTGAATGTTTCTACTGAAAGTACAGGAGAAGATCCTAATAGAAGAATAATTATTAAGCCCTGTTAAATTAATAATTAAAAGCCCTCTTTTTCAAGAGGGCTTTTTATTTTTATTTTTTAATTTTAAAAAGAAGGGAATTCAAAAGTTGTTAGCTCAGGATTAATGACTTGCAAAATAAGGTAAGCTGATAAAATAACAATCAATCCTATTGCCGCTGCCTTTATTCTGTCTTGTGCCTCTTTTATTTTACTTGGGTTGCCCATAGATGATGTCCATTCAAAACCTCCCCAAACAAACATAAAAAAAGCTGAGAATCCAGAAATCCCTATAATAAAGTAATAAAGCCAAGCAATAAGCTCATCAGGCGTAGTAGAGCCTTCTAATTTAATTCCTCCGAATTCGGGATATTCTAAATTTAACTCCAAATCAGCTCTTACTTTTTGAAAACTAAGAAGTAGAACCGACAAAATAGAAAACAATAATATTATTTTAATTCTTTTTTTCATTTTTATATTATAACATAATTATTCTTCTTTTGTATTTTCTTTAATACTTTTTTCTTTGCTTTCCTCTCTTAATTCTTCAATAGATTTATAGGCTTTCTTATCTTCTACTTCTTTTTTAGTTTTTTCTTTAATTCTAGCAGTAGTTTCTTCAGGATTAGTAGTAATAATTTGATCTTCTGTATAAGAGGCTATTGCTTTCATGGCTACATGTTTTTGTCCAGCAAAAAATATCCCCTCCCCAACAGCAGATTCTAATAGAAGCATTTTTTCTTGTTCGGTTAAATCAAAAGTTTTTTGAACTA
Organism: uncultured Candidatus Saccharibacteria bacterium; assembly: GCA_964548875.1. Taxonomy (GTDB): domain Bacteria; phylum Patescibacteriota; class Minisyncoccia; order Minisyncoccales; family JANBVM01; genus CAYSZX01. The sequence goes on from CAZJSP010000001.1 coordinate 38,269, forward strand.
CATCCAAGGTCGCTGGGGACTGTTTCATTAGAATTTGTAAGGCTGAATTAGTAATAATAGGTTGACCATAAGAAGAAGTCATAAAGTCATTTACATCTTGAGAAATAGTAGTTACTCCTAACCAATATTTTCTTGCTCTTTTGCACATTCCATATAAGAAAGAAGCACCATCTTCATTTTGCATAATCCACCAGGCCTCATCAACAACCAATACCCTTTTCTTTAGCTGAGATCTAACCTTGTTCCAAATATATCTCATAATAATAAACATGGCCATTGGTCTTAATTCATCTTCAATGTCTCTAATACCGAAGACAACAAAATTCTTTTCCATTTTAATATTGGTTGGATTATTGAAGAATTGAGCATAAGTTCCAGTTGTAAATTTTCTTACCCTTCTTACTAATGAATCAGCTCCTTCCATTCCTTCTAGGACTGATTCAAAGTCTTCCATTAAAGGAATTCTTTCATGCCAAGTGGAGGGATCACTGTCAGGAGTAATATCACGAGCGGCATATGTTTCTCTTAAGGCCTGATCTACAATAGCGTCTTCCTCAGCGGTTAATCCTCCTAACATAATTCTTAATAGGCCAACTAGATTAATAATATTTGATCTTAAAACATCAGCTAATTCTTCATTTTTTCTTGGTTTTGGTAAATCAAAAGGATTAATATGGCTAGAGGAAGATAGGGAAATATTAAAGAAAGAACCTCCAACTGCATTTGCTAGATACTTGTATTCATTTTCAGGGTCTATAGTAATAACATCAATTCCGGTCATTAAAGATCTTAAAATATCTAATTTAACAGCATAACTTTTACCTGAACCTGTGGTTCCAAAAACTACTTGGTTAGCATTAGGCAGGCTAAATCTATCAAACAATATTAAAGAATTATTGTGCCTATTAATTCCATATAGAATTCCTTCATTAGAACTTAAATCAAAAGAAACAAAAGGGAAGGTTGAAGAAAGAGGAGCAGTATTCATAGCAGTATGATGTCGGATCTGATCTAATGCGTAAGGAGCAGTGCTGTTAAACCCCTCTTTCTGCTGATAAACAGCAGGTTTAATGTAAACCATCTTTGCTTCTAAAATAGACCTTAAACTGGATTCTACATCGTCTATCTCCTGCAGATCATTACCATAAATAGTTAAATAAATTCCTAATTGAAACATTTTTTCCTGAGCAGTTTGTAGTTTATCTCTCAAGTTTTCAATATCTCTGTATGCTATTTCTAATTCTGGGTCTCGGATATAGCCCTTTTCTCTCCTTTCGCTAATTTCAACACTTGTTTCAGTTAATTTTTTTCTTAATTTTTTTAAAATTAAAGAAGTATCAACGGGGAAGATATGAATTCCTATATCCATAGGAGTATCAATGTTAATAATTGGAGAAAGCCAGTCTGTATCCAAATAACGAGGATAAGAAAAAATGAAAAAAGATTTAGCAAATCTTTTACCTAGAGCTAAATGATCAGATTTTATCGCAATTAATGAAGAGGGAGCGACAATATCTTTTGCCGTTATTGGTTCTTGTTCAAATATTTTTTCCTCCTCTTTCTCTTTCTTTTTAAAAAAGGGTAGTTGCATTTTATTTTATTAATTCAGGTGGAATATTAGGATATTGGCCCATCTCTTCCTTTTCTGGATGATATAGGCCCCATAATAATTCTATTATTTCTGCTGTGCTTAAAGAATTACATTGTAATCCACACCTTTTTAGTCCCATAGCTAAAAACTGCATTCTTTGGATTAATTGAGATCTAGCTCTTTGGAACCTTTTATCGCTTAATTCTTGTTTTTCCTCCTCTTTCTCTTTCTTTGTAGGTATTTCTCTTAGTTCTCCAAAATTAAAAGGGATAACAACATAAAAGCTTTTTGACATAATTGATCCTCCTCTAATTATTTCTCTTATAAAATTACCATATTCTCTAATTTGAGTTTTTAATAAATTATTTGTTTCTCTTTCGGCCAATTCTTTTAATTTATCTAAATAGCTTGAAATATTAAGCTTTCTTGACTGGACAACTATTTCTGCTGAAAAATCTAAAGAATTTAAAAAACTTTGGAATTGATGGATAATAATTCTTTTCTCTTCTTCAGCCTTTAAAGCAAAATTCATTGAAGAGACCATTAAAATACCTCTCAGTGTTTTATTCTTTAAAACTATCACCCCTTCTTTAATTTCATCAAATTCTAAAAATTGTTGAGTTGCTCCCTTCATTTAGTTTTTGTTTCTATTTTTGTTTTAATATTTTTTAAATTACTTTTTCCTCCGACAACTAAAGCGTCTTCTTTGTCATGCATTTGCGTTTCTCCTTGTAAATTTAATCCTTTTGATCCCTTTCTGTGCCAAATATAGTTTTTAGGAGAAATATTATACTTAAAAAAATTCCATAGGAATTTTGAAAGAGGAAATCCATCAATTTTTAAAAAGGCAAAAGCTGAAGATATTGTTCCTAAAACAGCAACGGAAATAATAAAAATATCGAAAGGGAAGCTAAAATAAATGATAAAGCAAATTAAACCAGCTGAACCGACATAAAGAAATTGTTGGAAAGTCAAAGGTCCGATTAATTTAGACTCTCTCTCAATAAATTGTGGAACTGTAAACCTCATACTATTCTATAGGTTCTCTGTATGTATCCCCTTGGACCTTTTTTTCTTTTTCTATTTGTTTTTTTATTTTTTTTCTTTCTGTGGAAGCTATAATGTCTTTTGTCTGAACAGGCTTTTTTCTATTCATTTGGGCCATTGGAGCTATCTCCATATTATAGAGGTCTTCTAATAAAGATTTGACCGGATAAAAAATAAATCGATTAATTTCTTTTGTAATATTTTTTGCTTTTTCTTTGCTTAATCCTAAACCTTCTTGGACTGTTTTTTGAAATTCGTCGGGAGGCAGTAATCCTAAAATTGCTTTTCCTACATATTCGTGTACAGAGGACAAATAATGAAAAACTTCATGTTTTTTACAAATACTTTCTAAACTTTCATGCATTTCTGTCGAAGACAATAATTTTTGTAGATTTCTAGGTAAATTCTTTTTTAATTTAAGGTATTCTTTTCTGTCCATATTTTTATAATTATATATTTAATAATATTATACCAGAATTAATACGATTTAAAAGAAATAATATCGATATTTTTTTTAAAAGTGTTGACAAGTTGTTTATATCTCTGTATAAATAGAAATGATAGAAATGAGTAGTCAGCTCTTTGAAATAATAGAAATAGCAGAAAAAAATCAACCTGAACCATTCCCCCAGCGTATAATTTTGCCCTCAAGGTGGAAGAAAGTAAACACCCTAGAATTAATTGCTCGAAAAGAGTATTTTTTTAAAGTATTATTTTCTTTAGAAAACTCTATTTCAGAAAAAAGCGATAATCTGGAAAGAGATTGGGAAAAAGTAGAAAAATTCCAACAACAATTTCAAAATAAAATAAAAAAAAATT
>CAZJSP010000002.1:0-39689 GCA_964548875.1 uncultured Candidatus Saccharibacteria bacterium
AAAAGAAGCAATAAAAAAGGAAGAAAGACCAAAAGAAGACAATAAAACCCATACAGAGATTACCAGACAAGAAGCTGAGAAAGAAATCTTAAAAAGCACCGAAACAAACGAAAATAATACTATTAAACCAGAAAAAAAAGAAATGTCCTTAGAGGAAATAAAAGAGGCCTTAAGGGAAATAGAAAAAGAAGTAAAAATATTAGCTCAAAAAACAATTAAAGATAAAAGCTTGGAGGAAAGAGAAAAAACAATAGAGCTTGCTTATCAAGAAGAAAAATCAAAAGAAATTATAAAAGACGAAGAACAAGAGGTCTCAGAGAAAACATTCAAGCTTTGTTCAACAGAAGAACATACTTCCTCCAATCAAAAATCTATTATTTTTAATGAAATAGCTTGGATGGGCACAAAACAATCTTATAATGATGAATGGATAGAATTAAAAAATATTTCCAACAATAATATTAATCTTAAAAACTGGCAAATACTTAATAAAGAAAACAAAATTCAAATAATAATAGAAGGAGATATTACCCTAAAGCCAAACGGACTTTTACTTTTAGAAAGAACTGATGATAATACGGTGCCTAATATAGAAGCTGACATAATTTATAAAGGATCTATGAAAAATTCAAACGAATCTTTATTAATTTTTAATGAAGAATGTGTTCTTCAAGATATTGTCTCTGCTGATTCAAGATGGTCAGAAGGAGATAACACATCTAAAAGAACAATGGAAAGAAAAAACAATTTAGGATGGCAAACAAGTAGCATTATTGAAGGAACCCCTAAAGAAAAAAACTCCTCTGGGCATAAAACTTCTTCTACTTCTTTTTCTAGTCCTTCTTCTAACGCCAGTTCTAACCCAAGCACAAATTCTGATTTCCAAGAAGAAATCATAGAATTAGACATATTAATAACTGAGGTACAAATAGAAAACGATTCAAGTATTGATAATGATTTTATTGAAATATATAATAATTCCTCCACAACTGCAAATATAGGCGGCTGTCAAATTAAAAAAAGAAATAGTAGCGGCACAGAATATTCAATTATTTCATTTAATCAAGGCGCTATCATTCTTCCAAATAACTATTTCGTTTGGGCAAACTCTAATTTTCATGAAATTCAAGCTAATGCAACAAGAACTGCAACTATTGCCAAAAATAACAGTATTGCTTTTTTTGATCAAAACGAAAATATAATTGATGCGGTTGGTTGGGCCACAAGTACAAATCCCTTTGTAGAGGGTAGTTTATTTCCAGAAAACCCTAATAAAACCGAAAATTTAAGCAGAAAATATGCAACTACTACAGGGTCATATATTGACACAAATAATAACTCAGAAGATTTTGAATTATTACCACCAACACCCGGAGAGAAGAATATTATTACAATAAACGAAGAGGCAGAGGAAAATAATGATAAAGCGGAGACTGAGACCAATACCGATACTGATGCTGATGCTGATGTTGATGCTGATGCTGATGCTAATGCTAATGCTGATGCCGAGACGGATGCTGATGTTGATGCTGATGCTGATGCTAATGCTAATGCTGATGCCGAGACGGATGCTGATGTTGATGCTGATACTGGAAATGACACCAATACTGAAGAAGAAGCCGAAAAAAGTAAAATTATTGTTTCTTTTACTTATAATCCAAACAGTCCTGAAGAAAATGAAGAAATATTGTTTGATGCAAGTTCTTCAACAAGCGCACTAGAAATTATAAATTACAATTGGAATTTTGGAGATGGTTCTACAACAAGCACTAATGAAAAAATAACCACTCATTCTTTTCAATCTTCTGGAAATTTTTTAGTTGGATTAACTATTACTGACAATTCAAATACAGCAAGTTCCACTACTAGTACTATTCAAGTTATAGAAGAAATAGAAACAGCTACTGTCATCATTAATGAAATAGCTTGGATGGGCACAAAAGCCAGTAGTTTTGACGAATGGATAGAATTGCATAATACAACCGACCAAGATATCGACCTAGAAGGATGGAGTCTAAGTTGGAATGATAATTTGATTGAATTTTCAACTTCTACCGCTAGCACCACAACAATTAAAGCTAATGGTTTTTACTTAATCGAAAGAACAGATGATGGGCCAACTAGTGTTATTTCTGATTGGAAGGGGTCTTTTGGTTCAGGATTAAATAATAATGGAGAGAAACTAGAATTAAAAAATAATTATAATCAAATCATTGATGTTGTTGATTTTTCTGAAGGTTGGCCAGCTGGAGTAGCTAGCCCTCAATACATCTCCATGGAAAGAAAAGGAATAGATAACATTTGGGAATCTAATAATTTAATTGTTAAAAATGGTCTTGATATTGAGGAAAATAAAATTAACGGAACACCAAAACAAAAAAATTCTATTATTTATTCTCCAACACCAATAACAGAAATTTCTTACAGCGAAGGAATATCAGAAATAACGCTGACTAAAGAATATGACCCTTACATAATAAAAAATAACTTATTGGTCCCTGAAAACAAAATATTAAATATTGAAGATGGAGTAATAGTAAAACTAGAAGAAAATAAGAAAATAACTATACAAGGAGATATAAAAACTCCCAAAACAAGCACTGAAAAGATTATTTTTACATCATGGAGAGACAATGAATATGGAGGTGATACTAATGAAGATGAAGAATCATTTGGTCAACTAGGAGATTGGGAGCAAATTTATTTTCAAAATAGCCCAAATTCTAATATTCACAATGCAATTATAAGATATGGAGGAAGACTCTATCCAGAAAGTCCCCCCTTTACAGACGAATCTTATCTTTCTCCTATTCGAATAAAAAAAGGAGATGTTAGTTTAAAAAATATAACCATAACAGAAGCTCTTTCAAGAGGTATTTGGTTAGAAAATACTTCCTCAACATTAGATAATATCAGTTTCTTTAATATAAAAGAATCACATACTACAAGACCACCAACAGGACTATTTGTTCGAGGAGGAAGTCCTCACATCAGAAATTCTAGCTTTACTAGCAATGAAATAGGACTAGAGGTTGTTGAGGGTAGTCCTTTAATAGAAAATTGTACTTTTAACGATAATACAGACGGCATTATTATTAAAAGCGGTGAATCAAAAATAAAAAACAATGAATTTATAAATAACAAAATTCCTATTAAATTAAATATTTCCTCCTCCTCTTTTTTTGAAAATAACATTGTAGAAAACAACGATTTGAATGGTATATCAATAAACGGACAAGAAATTAATTCTAAAGTGAACTGGTCATCTGACATCCCCTACATTATTCATCAAAACATCGAAATACGGGAATCAGGGCTTCTCATTATCAGTCCTGGCAATATTGTTAAATTAGATAAAAAAAAGCGCTTCAATATTAATGGAACATTAGAAACTCAAGGAACCAAAGAAAAACCCGTTATTTTTACCTGCCTTAAAGATGATAGCGTAGGGGGAGACACCCAAAATGATGGACAATTATCAATCAGTTATTCTGAAGACCATTGGGAGGGATTTGCCTTTAATCAATCAGGATCTATTTTAAAAAACAGCATTATTAAATATGGAGGAACAACATTTATGAAAACAATAGGAGCTATTAATGTTAATAATGGTGTAGAGGTAAATATTGTTGACTCTATCATTAAGGAAAATAGATGTGCTTTTCTTTTATTACCTCTACCTGGGAAAAATGAAGCAGCCGTTGCCAGCTACTGTAATAACATAAAAGAAAAATTGGAAAAACTAAAAACAAAAAATAACTTCTGCTCTAATACTTATGACACCTATCCTGCCTGCAGTTTTACTACTAATCCAGAATGCGAATAAAAAAAGAAGGAAGCTGGGAGTGAAGCTTCCTAAAAAAACAACTGACAACAAAAATTTAAGGACTAATTTCTTTATAATCTCCCAGAAAATACATTATTGCAATTTCTTCAACAGAAAATAGCTGGAAGGAGGGAAAGAAGAGAGAACCCCCCTACCTTAAACCCTTGTTCAGCCTATAGAAAAATTCTACATTTTTTTTAATTATAATACAAGAAAATAATATAAAACCCTATAATGATCACAACTAGAGTTACAAGAAAATCAAAAAAAATAAAGCTTCCTTTTTCACTTTTCCAATTCATAATACTTAAAAACCTGTAAAGTCTCTTATTTTGTTAACAGGAATAGCAACTATTCTTCCTTCTTTATTGATACAGTTAAGACCTAAAAACTGGCCTTCAATATTAAATAAAGGGCTTCCTAATAAAAGCTCTTCTTCCACAATGTTCGTTTCAATTAAATTCTCATTTAAAGATCTAATAATTCCCTCATTAACTACTGGACTAATTTCTTCATCAAAAAGAAAAGCATAAAGAAAAACCCTCTCCCCTAACTTTAATTTTTCTTGATTAGCAAAACTTAAGGTTCTTAGGTTGTCGCCTTCAATTTTAATAAGAGCTAAATTATTAGCCAAATCTCTTTTCAAAACCTGAAAAGAAACAGGCTGACTTTCAATATAAAAACTAAAACTAGAACCCAAAGGAATTAATTCTGCTAAAGTAATAGCTATGCCATTAGAGGTTAGAATCAGTCCTGAACCTTCCAAAACTTGGTTGTCCGGAGTAATCGTTTTAACTCCAATAACTGCTTTTTCAACCCTTTCAATTGATTTTTCTAAAGCAACACTTTCTTGAATATAATATTCTTCTCTTTCCGTAATATTATAAATAGCCGGTTCTTTCCAATCATATCGGGCAAAAAAAGAATATTGGACTAAAAAAGGCCAAACCAATTGCTGAGCAATCAGCCCTCCTAAAATAATAACAAATAAAAAACAAATTATTTTTAAAATTTTATTCTTCATTTCTTTTTATTATTAATCTTAAAGTGAATTTTACCTTTTTTTATGTCAACAGTAACCCTTCCCTTAGACTTAACTTCACCAGAAATAATTTCCATAGCCAAAGGGTCTAATATTTTCTTTTGAATTACCCTTTTTAACGGTCTAGCTCCTAGATTTTGATCAAACCCCTTCTCAGCAACAAATTCCTTAGCCTTTTTATTAACTCGAAGTTTAATGTTTTTAGTAGCTATTCTTTTAATTACCTTGTTAATCTCTAAATCAACTATCTTACTAATATCTTTCTTGGTTAAATAATTAAAAATAATAATATCATCAATCCTATTAAGAAATTCTGGCTTAAATCCTTCTCTCAAAGCAGACATAACCTTCTCTTTTAAATTGTCTTTTTGAGCTTTTTTGTCTTCTCCAACAAAACCCAAGCCAGCCTCTTTAGCAATAATCTCTGAACCAACATTAGAGGTCATAATTAAAATAGCATTTTTAAATGAGGCCACCCTTCCTTTTGAATCGGTTAATCTTCCATCTTCAAGAATTTGAAGAAGAAGATTAAAAACATCAGGATGAGCTTTTTCTATTTCATCTAATAAAACAATAGAATAGGGTCTTCTTCTAATTTGATCTGTTAGTTGAGCGCCCTCATCATGACCAACATAGCCTGGAGGAGAACCAATCATTTTAGAAACATTATGCTTCTCCATATATTCAGACATATCAAATCTAATTAAAGCTTCCCGATCATTAAACAAAAATTCAGCCAAGGCTTTAGCTGTTTCTGTTTTACCTACCCCAGTAGGACCTAAAAACATAAAAGAACCTAGTGGTCTACTTTCTTCAGAAATACCGGCTCTGGCCCTTCTGACAGCGTTAGAAATGGCCTCCAAGGCTTCTTCTTGACCGACAACTCTCTTTTTCAAAATCTTTTCCATTTTCTTTAATTTCTCGATTTCTCCCTCTAACAATTTAGTAATAGGAATGCCTGTCCACTGAGAAACAACTCTGGCAATGTCTTCGTCTGTAACTTCTCCTTTTAGAATAGACTCTTTTTTCTGAATGCGGGCTAATTTATTTTCAGATTTTTTTAACTTTTTCTTTAAATCAGGGATTTCTCCATATTTAATTTTAGCTACTTTTTCTAAATCAGCGTCACTAATTGCTCTTTCTGCCTCAAAACGCAAATCTTCAATTTGCTTTTTAATTTCTTTAATTTTAGTAATTAACTCTTTTTCTGTCTGCCATTTTGTTTGAAGGGTCTTTTCTTCCTCTTTTAAATCGGCTAGTTCTTTTTCTATTTCTTTTTTTCTTTTTTTCTTTCCTTTTTCCTTTTTTATTGCTTCTTTTTCTATTTCTAGTTTCTTAATTTTTTCTTTTAATTTTTCTATTTCTTGAGGCTCAGACTCTAATTCTAATCTTAAAGCACTCATTGCCTCATCCATTAAATCAACAGCCTTATCGGGCAAAAATCGATTAGTAATGTAGCGATGAGCTAATTTAGCACAAGTAATTAAAGCCGAATCTTTAATGTTAACTCCATGATGTAATTCGTATTTTTCTTTAATTCCTCTTAAAATTAAAACCGTATCTTCAACTGAAGGTTCAGAGATATAGACAGGCTGAAATCTTCTTTCCAAAGCCTGATCTTTTTCAATATATTTCTGATATTCTTTTAGGGTAGTTGCTCCTACGGCCTTTAACTCCCCTCTAGCTAAAGCTGGCTTCAAAAGATTAGAGGCGTCAATAGACCCTTCGGCTGCTCCTGCTCCTACTAAAGTGTGAAGTTCATCAATAAATAATAAATAATGACCTCCTGATTTTTCTAATTCTTTTAACAAAGCCTTAATTCTGTTCTCAAATTCACCTCGATATCTTGTTCCGGCCACTAAAGCTCCCAGATCTAAAGCAATTAATTCTTTTCCGGTTAAACTTTCAGGCACTTGTCCAGATACAATTTTCTGGGCCAATCCTTCAACAATGGCTGTCTTACCAACCCCCGCCTCTCCAATTAAAACAGGATTATTCTTGGTTCTTCTAGAAAGAATCTGCATCAATCTTTTAATTTCTTTTTCTCTTCCAATAACCGGATCTAACTTTCCTTTTCTGGCAGCAGAAGTAAGATTACGAGCATATTTTTCAACAACTTGATATTTAGATTCTGGTTTAGGGTCTGTTATTCTCTGATGACCTCTAATTTTAGAAAGCTCCTTAAGAGCAATATCATAATTTAATTTTCCAAAATCAAGAGAGGAGTCATCTTGTTGAGACTGAATAAAAGTGGCATTATCTAGAACTTCTTTGGCTTTAGTATCAACTTTTAAAAGAGATAAAAACAAATGTTCAATAGAGATATAGTCATCTCTCATCTTTGCAGCGCTCTTTTGGGCAAGATTCAAAACTTTAGCCATGTCTTGAGTTAAATAAAGCTGACCAATGGTATTGGGAGTCGAAATTAAGGAAATATCATCTAAAGATTTAACTGTATCTTCTTTTAATTTATCAATATCAATTCCTATTCTTTCAAGAAGGTTAATAACAATGCTTTCCTCTTGGTTTAACAAAGCAAAAAGCAGATGCAAAGCATCAATTTGTTGCTGATTTTTTTCTTTGCTCAACTCTTGAGCCTTTACAATGGCCTCCTGGGCCTTATAAGTAAATTGTTTTCCGTTCATTTTATATTTTTCTTTCTTTTAAGGTGGCTTGAAGATAAATTTCTTCTGAACCTCTTAAAATTTTAAGAGAAACCTCATCTCCAGGCCTGTATTGCATAATAAGCTCCCCCAAACTATTGTCAACATTAACCGTTATTCCATTCAATTCTAAAATAATATCGCCTCTTTGAATACCTGCTTCATCAGCGGCTGAACCCGAAACGACAGCCGGCTCTCCTCCCACTCCCCCCTCCACTAAAGCTCCATAATCAACAGGTAAATTGTTTAATTTTTGAACTGTTGCATCAATTTCAATATAGCGAACCCCTAAGAAAGGATAAATAATTTCACCTGTTTTTTTTATTTGATTTACGTCTCTTTTTGCTTGATTAATAGGAACAGCAAAAGCTATATTCTGACCCTCAACATCAATAGCAGTATTAATCCCAATTACCTCTCCATCTAAATTCAATAATGGTCCTCCTGAATTCCCCTTATTAATAGCTGTGTCTGATTGAATAACATCTTTTAAAACCTGATAATAATTGCTACCTGAGGCCCTAATTGTTCTCCCCAACCCTGAAACGACCCCAACTGAAACAGTATTTTGATAGGCCCCTAAAGCATTACCAATAGCCACCACTGTCTGACCAACTTTAATTTTGTCCGAATCTCCTAATCCAACTTCTGGAAAAACAACATTTTCATCTGCCTGAATTTTTAATATGGCAATATCCTGAATAGGATCTCTAGCCAAAACCTTAGCTGAATATTCTGCACCACTAACATCTATAATGCTATAACTAGCATCTTCATCAATAACAACATGCTTATTAGTCAAAACTATTCCTTCTTTTGAAATAATAAAACCAGTTCCTTCTCCAACAACCTGCTCTTCCGTCCCATCTGGAGAATAAGAGGGGAAGAGTCCTCGATTATCAAGACTATAAACGGTAACCTCTTTAGTCGCCACAACATTAACCACGGCAGGAGAAACTTCTTTAACAATTTTTACAATTTTCTCTTCTTGGGATAACGATCTAGGAGATGGAGACAATTCAAATTCTTCATCTAAAAGACGATCAAGACTCTTCTCTATTTGACCATAAAAAATACTACTAGCAATAATTCCGCTTAAAAAACCGGCAATAACAGCTACAGTCAAAAGACCAAAAATATTGTCCTTCCATTTCCTCTTCTTAATCTTTATTTTTTTAAATTCTGGTAAATTATAATTAATCATGTTGAAAATAAGATCTAATAGTTTTCTTAAATTTATTAATTCTAGAGTTCATTTTTTGATTATAATAACGATATTTAAAAATATCTGTTCTAATCGGACCCACCACAATCATATAAATTCCAGCCAAACAATATTTTAAATAAGTTTTAATACTTCCGTCTCTTTTTGTTCTTCGAGCCGAAGTTAAAACGGGTTCTATTTCAATGTATCCAAACTTGCCAACTTTTCCAACTTGCCGAACATATTCATGATCTTCAGCTAATAAAATAGTTTCATCAAAACCTCCTATTTTTTCATGAATTAATCGCCTGGCTAAAATAGAATTAGAAGCATGAGGTAAAAAACTTTGAGTAATCTTTGCTAGTAAATTATAGGCTCGACAAGCAATTTTATCAATAATGTTCCCGTCCAAAACAATAGGAAAATAAGCTGCATCCAATTCTCTTTCTTGAAACTCTTTTAAGATATTTTCAAAAAAATTATCAGGCAAATGAATATTGTCGGCATCCATAAATAATAGAACGTCGCTCTTAGCCACCTTTGCTCCCTCATTTCTTCCTTTAGCTGGAATTCCCCCTTTAACAATTCGACAGCCAAATTCTTTAGCTATTTCAATTGTTCGATCATTAGATTTGGCATCAGCAACAATAATTTCATAATCTTTAAAATTCTGTTTTTTAATTTCATTTAAAAAAACAGGTAAATAGTTTTCTTCATTAAGAGTTGGGATAATAATACTAATCATATTAAAATAATTTTTTAGCCTCATTCCAAATTTGAGGTTGTTTTTTTTCTGTTTTCATCCAATACCACCACTCCGCCCCCCAAAGATAAAATTCTTCAAAACCAGTCTGACGGGCAAATTGAATGTTTTCTTTAAACAGATCAATATTCATAGTTTTCATCTGTTCTTCAAATGGAGAAGAATAAAGTAAACTCGGGCCCCAAGGTTCAGCCTGTAATTCAGCACAAATAACCTTTTTATCAAACTGTTGACTAATTAAATCTTTCTTTTTCCAATAATAAAAGGGAGGAAGAGGATAAGAAAAATACCTGTTAAAATCGCTCATCCAAACTTCTCGATACATTGTTACTCCAACAAAATCACCAAGATTGGCTGCTTCTATCCATAAAGAAGCCTCCCCACTATCAGTAATCATAATGGGTTTCTTGAAAAAAGAATCCAAGCTTCTAACTAGCTCTATTTCTTCTTTTAAATGTTCTTTGTCAACCCAAGGACAATCGCCGAATTGAAACAATGGTTCGTTTTCTACCGACCAAGCAACAATATTACGATATCCACTATACCGATTAACAAGAACATGTACAAGTCTCAAAATTACTTCTTGCTGTTCTTCTTTATTCAATTGTTTAGCCCAATCAGGGATATGGCATTCCGGCCATCTTCCTGTTTTCATACCAATAACTAAAATAACTTCAGTCCCATTTTTTCTAGCCTCCTCCAGCTGCCAGTCCAAATCCCTAAACCTATAATTGCCTCGTTCTGGCTCAATCAAATCCCAATGAGAAATAACCTTAATCTTCTTAACTTCTAAATCCTTTAACAAGGCGCTGTAATTATGTTGCCAGTTCAATCCTAAATCACGAGCATGTTTTTGAGAAAAAACTACTCCAAATTCAGGATTTTCTGTTTTTGGAACCTCTCCTAAGAAAAAGTAAATTACAGTTAAAGAAGACCCGATAACTAAAACTAAAAAAGTAATTTGTAAAACTTTCTTAATGTTCATCTGGTTTTAGCAATAATATTCTTTATAGTTAAAACTCCTCTTTTTTCTGCTTCAATAAAGCCCTCCATTGCTGCCTCAGCCAACCAACCATTTTTCAAATAATCAAACAGCCACTCATTAGTATGATTGATATCTTTTTGATCTATAGCAAATCCAGAATTCTTTAACCAGCGACGATTAAATCTTTCTTGAGAGCCAATAGGAGGAGCCATAATAATAGGAACCCCTAAAGCGCTGAAAAAAGATAGTTCGCTAGGTTTAGTCCATAAAATATCTGTTTCTCTTAAGGCAGAATTAAATTTATCAAAATAATCATAAATTTTCTCACTAAAAATAATTTCTATCCCCTTTCCAACCTGATCTTTTAATTCTAGTTCCTTAATACTGTCAACAAAATATCTTCTTACTTCTTCTCTAATTCCAGCCACAAAAATAATTTTTACCTTTCCAGCCTTAACCTTGTCTTTCAAATTTCTTAAAATTTGAATTCCTAATTCTTTTTGAGCTCCTGCCCCTCCAACAGCAAACATAATAGTAGGAGAACGAGGCTTCTTTTTAGGCAGCTTTTTTAAATATTCCTTAATTAAAGACTGATATTTCTCAAAATATTTTTTTTCAGGATCAAGAACTAATAGTCTTTCAGCCAAATCTTTCTTCAAAATTTCTAATTTCTCGCCCCCAATATTGGTTAAGGGTAAAGGGTAACCAGTAAAGAAGATGTTCTCTGATCGCACCCCATAAAGCTTTAATCTTTCAACTGCTCTTTCGGTTGGAGCTAAATATTTAATTCTGCTTCGGGCTGGATCTAAAGGCGCCCAAGCTCTAGAAATATCAGCATCACAAACAGTACAATAAATATCACCCGGGTAATGGAAATATTCAGCCATAAAGGCTAAAACATAAAAAGTACAAATCATAGGAATAGGTTTTTTGCCTAGCTCCCCAATTAAATCACTCCCCCATCCTTTTTGAATAAAATTATAGGTTCTTTTAACTGAAAAATTAGGTCGAGATAAATTTCTCTTCGGATAAAAAGAAGATATTTCTTGATATTTATCAAAAAGATAAAAAGATAAGTCGCCAATTAAAGGAATTCTCTTAAATCTGGAAATAAACTCATAAAAGCTATGAAAGCTCTTCCATATTTTTTTATCTTTATCAGGAATCCCCTCATAGTCATTAGCAATAATAATCTCTTTTTTAGGAGCAAGTTCTTTAAGAGCATGAGCCGTTCTTTGATGGCCATAACCCATATTAACTGAAAGAATTCTTGCTTTTGGATTTTTACTCATATTTTTTTGAAAAAATTAATAATAGTTCTTCTCTATTTTATCAAAATTAAAACAAGCAAACAACTTATACCTTTATTTCTCTCTTTTTATTAATCTTCCAAATTAAAAAACCTAAAACAAAATAAGCAATAATAACCCAAATTAAAGAAACTCCCTCCCAAATAATATTGTAAAAGGGGAAATAAGAAGACAGATTAATTATTTTTAGAATATAAGTTAAAACAAGCCAAACAGGAAAAGACAAAGCTATTCCTAAATTAGTAGAAATTAATCCAATAAAAGACAAAATAAAACCCAGAATAGTAATTGAAGTAATAAGAGGAACAATCAATAAATTAACTAAGGGGCCAACTAAAGACACTCGACCAAAGTTATAAACAGAAATAGGGAGAGTAAAAAACTGAGCTGCTAAGGTTGCCGACAAAGTATATCTCATTTCAAAAACATTCGGAATTTTTTGAAACCAATTATAAAAAATAGGTTGTAAATAAACTAAGCCCAAAATTGCTAAAAAAGATAATTGGAACCCAATATCTAAAATTAGTAAAAGAGGATTAAATAAAAGCATTAAGAAGGCCGAAATAACAATAATTCTTACTCCGCTTGAATCTCTCCCAAAATACTGAGAAATTAAAAAAATAATGCCCATAATTCCAGCCCGAACAGCGGCTGAGGGAGCTCCAATAATAGAAACATAAAAAATAACAAAAATAATAGAAAAGTAGAAAGCCTGTTTTCTCCACAATCCTAATATTAAAAATAAATTCAAAACCAAAGATGAAATAATAGTGATATTCATTCCTGAAACTGCAGTAATATGACGAGTTCCAGTATCATTAAATTTATTAATCCACTCCTTAGAAATGTTTTCTTCATCTCCAAAAAAGAGAGCCTCTAATAATCCTGACTGCGGAGAAGGTAAAATTAAATCAATACTCTTTCTTAATTTTTCCTTAAAAACAATTAAATTTTTTTTAATAGGATTTCTGGTATTTTTTTCTAGCAACTCTATTTTTGGCTTATACATAACAGCATAAATACCATCTTTGCCTAAATAAGGCTGATAATCAAAACCTTCAAAAAAAGAAGGTTTTTCTAATTTACCTTCTATCCTTAATTTATCTCCATAATTATATTCTGGATATTTCCAGGCAGTAACTAAAACCTTAGCATCTACTCCTTCTATTTGAACCTCTATTCGAGAATTTGATTGTCTTGATTCTGGTTTTTCAATAATAGAACCATTAAAAATAACTTCCTCACCCCAATACTCTGTTAAACCATTATGGTAAATTTCATAGTTAGAAGCTTGATACCTCCAAGCTCCAAAAATAAAAAAGAAAAAACAAAAACCCAAAAAAATTAGTTTTTTATTATTCCAACTAATTAAAATAAAAAAAGAATTTAAAATAAAAAGCCAAAAGAAGTCTAAATAAAGAAAAGAATTTAAAAGAATCCCGAAAATAAAGGAGAGACAAAAACAAAAAAAGGTATCAGATTTACTCATTAAAAAATTTTAAAAATATTTCTTCTGTCTAGCAATTAAAACAAAGATTGATGAAATTAAAATATGGATCGTTACATCTAAGCCTAAGTAGGGTAAAAGAATTACGGCTTGGTGGCTTAAAAATAAAATCTCATATGACAGTCTTATTTTAACTGGTAGCAAAAAAGAGTTTTTTAAAAAAATCTTGTTTAATTATATTCGATAACCAAAAAATTTACGATAATAGGAAAAATAACTTAAGAATAGTATGGCCCCCTTTTTTTATCTTACCTTACAAATATCAAAACTATCTTTAATTTCCTTTTTAATTTCTTCAAGAAACTCTTCAGAATACGGTTTCTTTTTCATAAAGCTAGGATTAATAGTCTCTTTATCAACTCTATAATTTTGTAAAAAATACCTTTTAGCTGGTTTAATCCAATCAACAATTTCTTTAATGTCTTCTTTTTCTAAAAGGCCAGGAATAACTGTTGTTCTAAACTCATGTTCGACCTTATTTTCCTTTAAAAGATTAATGCTTTTTTCTATTTGATTAGACATGGCCTTGGTCCATTTTTCATCCAGTCCGCTCATAACAGCATATTTATCTTTTGGACCCTTAACATCCATAGCAATATAATCAACCAACTTTTCTTGAATAAGTTTTTCAGTAACTTCAGGGTTAGAACCATTAGTATCTAGCTTGACTAAAAAACCCTTTTCTTTAATTTTTTTAGAGAAATCAATTAAATCAAAATGAATAGTCGGTTCTCCTCCACAAATTACAACTCCCTCAAGTCGCCCCTTTCTTTTATCTAAAAATTCAAAAAAATATTTCTCAAGAATTAATTCTTGATCTTTAATTTTTTCAGGAATAACAATTTCTGAAGAATAACAATAAGGACAACGAAAATTGCAACCCACAGTAAAAACGGTTGCCGCTATTTTATTTGGATAATCAAGAAGAGTTAACTTCTCAAGTCCTCCAATTTTCATAATTCTAAAGAGGTATTAACGTGAGACAGTGTTTTTTTATTTTCAAATTCCTTTCTTTCCTTAAATTCTTGTTGCTTACCCTTATTCCATTCTTGAACTGGCCTTAAATAGCCAACAATTCTAGAATAAACTTCACAAGGCTGTTTGACAGCACATTTAGGACACTCAAAGTGTTCTCCGGCAATATAGCCATGAACCGGACAAATTGAAAAAGTAGGAGTTAATGTTAAATAGGGTAGCTTATGTTTTTCAAAGGCTTTTTTAATTAATTTTTTAGCACTTTGAACTTCTTTAATTTTTTCACCTAAAAATAAGTGTAAGACAGTTCCTCCAGTATATTTACACTGAATTTCGTCCTGAGACTCTAAAGCTTCAAAAGCATCAGTCGTGTAGCCAACTGGTAATTGACTAGAGTTGGTATAATAAGGGGTCTCTTTAGTTCCAGCAGTAATAATGTCTTTGTATTTTTCCTTGTCGGCTAAAGCTAATCGATAGGAAGTTGATTCAGCTGGAGTAGCCTCTAAATTGTAAATATGGCCAGTTTCCTCCTGATAAGACTGAAGC
Source organism: uncultured Candidatus Saccharibacteria bacterium (assembly GCA_964548875.1). Lineage (GTDB taxonomy): Bacteria > Patescibacteriota > Minisyncoccia > Minisyncoccales > JANBVM01 > CAYSZX01. The sequence goes on from CAZJSP010000002.1 coordinate 14,822, forward strand.
TTATCTCTCATAAAATCTAAAATTTCCAAAGATAGTTTTTTGCCTTTTTTAGTTGTAATATCTTTTCCAATAAAGTTTAAAAGAGTTTCATTCATTCCTGTTAGCCCAATAGTAGAAAAATGATTAGCATAATATTCCCCCCTAATTTTTTTAATCGAACTCAAATAATATTTAGAGTAAGGATAAAGCCCTTTCTCAATATAATTATCTAAGCTTTTTCTTTTAATTTCTAAACTACTCTTAGCTAAATCCATCATTTGACCCAATCTCTTCAAAAACTCTTTTTTAGTTTTAGAAAGATAACCAATTCTTGGCAAGTTAATAGTTACTACTCCAATACTCCCAGTCAAAGCTCCTGCTCCAAAGAGTCCTCCTCCTCCCCTATTATGCAAGCTTTTTAAATCAAGTCTTAATCGACAACACATAGAACGAACATCCGAAGGCTTCATTGCTGAATTAATATAATTAGCAAAATAATTAGTCCCATATTTAGCTGAGGCCTTAAAAATTAAATCAGCTGATTCACTATTCCAAGGAAAGTCTTTAGTAATATTAATAGTCGGAATAGGAAAATGAAAAGGTCTACCACTCTTATCTCCTTCTAGAGCAACCTCATAAAAAGCTTTAACTAAAAGCTCCATTTCAGCTTCAAATTCTGAATAAGTTTCGTCTTGAGGTTTACCGCCAATTATAACGGACTGATCAGCAAAAGCAGCGGAAGGTTTTAAATCTAAAGTAATATTAGTAAAGGGACATTGAAATCCCACCCTAGTAGGAACAGCCATGTTATATAGAAATTCCTGCATTGCCTGTTTAACCTGAGTATAATTTAAATTGTCGTAACGAATAAAAGGAGCTAGCAAAGTATCAAAGTTAGAAAAAGCAACAGCTCCTGCTGCTTCTCCTTGAAGAGTATAAAGAAAATTAACAATTTGTCCTAGAGCTGATTTAAAATGCTTAGGAGGGTTAGATTCAACTTTCCCCTGAACACCACCAAAACCTTTTAATAAAAAATCATATAAATCCCATCCCATACAATAGCAACCAAGAGTGTCTAGGTTATGAATATGAAAATCTCCATTTTCATTAGCCTCCCTAATTTGTTTCGGATAAATTTTATTAAGCCAATATTTTTTAACAATATAAGAAATTCCATAACGATTTAAACCCTGTAAAGAAAAGGACATATTAGCATTTTCTCGAACCTCCCAATCTAGCCTTTCTAGATAATTATCGATTCGATCAACAGCTTTTTCACTAATCTCAACCGCTTCTCTAATTTTTCTACGTTGTTCTCTGTATAAAATAAAAGCTTTGGCTGTTTTAGCCAAATCTTCCGCAATTAATACTTCCTCCACTATGTCTTGGATGTGTTCAACAGTAGGAATCTCGTCTTTTTTAAATCTTCTTTTTAAAATAGCGACAACTCTGCCAGCTAAATCTTCTGCCTTTTTTTCATCTCCTTGATGAGTAGCAGTGATGGCCTTGAATATTACGTTTGAAATTTTTGACTGATCAAAGTCAACAATGCGCCCGTCCCTTTTTTGAATTCTTGTAATTTGTGTCATTTTTTTTAATGGTTATGTTTCCATTTTAGTGAAAATTAAAAGGCGGGTCAAACCCGCTCTTTTTAGCACTTTTTCCACAATCTAAAATCCCGTCACGATAATAGAAACTCTAATCATTCCTTCTTTAATTTTTTTGTCTTGAGCTACTCCAAAAATAACTTTTGCTTTTGAGTCTACTCTTTTTTCAATAATTCTTCCTATTTTTTCAACTTCCGTAAGAGCCACTCCTTCTCCAGCAACATTGAAAAGAACCCCTTGAGCCCCTTTAACTGAAGAGTCGATAAGGGGTGACTCAATTGCCTTATTAACAGCTTCCTGAGCTCTGTTTTTCCCTTCTGCTTCTCCAATCCCAAACAAGGCTGTTCCAGAATCTTTCAAAACTGATTTAATGTCAGCAAAATCAATATTAACAATTCCTGAAGAAAGAGCTAGGCTAGAAATTGAATTAACGGCCTGCCTCAAAATATTATCACAAGACCAAAAAGCCTTTTGAACTGAAGTCTTTAAATCAAGAGTTTCCATCAATTTATCATTTTTAATTGTAATCAAAGCATCAACTTCTTTTTTCAATAATCTTTGACTTGATTTAGCAATTCTCATCCTTTTCTTTCCTTCAAAAGAAAAAGGAAGAGTAACAATAGCAACAGTTAAAATGCCTAAAGATTTAGAAATATTGGCAATAACCGGTGAAGCTCCACTGCCAGTTCCCCCACCTAATCCTCCCGTAATAAAAATCAAGCTAGCCCCTTTTAAAGCTTTTTCAATTTCTTCCTTGCTCTCTAAGGCTGCTTTTTTAGCAATTTTAGGGTTCATCCCGGTCCCCATTCCTTTAGATATCCCGTCTCCAATTCCAATCTGAATATCCGCCTTACTTTTCTTTAAGTCTCTGTAATCAGTATTAATAGCAATCAATTCAATATTTTTAATGTCTGATTCTCTCATCCTTAAAACAGCATTACAGCCAGAACCTCCCACTCCAACAACTTTAATTTTAATTGGGTTTTTCATTATGGATTAAAAAGTTTAATAAAGTCTTTAATTTTATGACCAATTTTTTTAAAAAAACCATCTTCCTTTTTTTCTTCAGACAAAATATCCATTCCTGATAAGGCTAAGCCATAAGCAGTAGCCAAACTTAAATCATCTTCTGTTTTTAATGGTCCTTCAAATTTTCCTAAAGTAGAATGAAGAGAAAATTCTTTTTTAGACAATGAAACTATTCCCTTTAAATTTGCTCCTCCTCCCGTTAAAACTATCCCAGCTGGTAGTGATTTTGTGGGAACTTCTTTTTTCATTTCTTTAGCAATCTCTTCAAATATCTGAACAATTCTAGACTTAACAATTTTAACCAAAAACTTCTTAGAAAACTCCAGGGGTTCTTCTTCTCCAATATTAATTTTAATCTTTTTGTCTTTTCCTTTAAAAGAACAAGCCCCATGATCAACTTTAATTTTTTCAGCAATATCAGGATCTATTTTTAATCCAATAGCAATATCAGAAGTAATATTATTAGATCCGATTGGTAAAACATTAAAATAAATCAAATGATTGTTTTTAAAAGCAGCTATAGTACTAATTCCAGCTCCAATATCTAAAACAGCACAGCCTAAACGCTTTTGCTTCTCAGTTAAAACAGCTCGAGCAGCAGCAATAGGAGACGGAATTTTTTCTATTATTTCTAAGCCTGCATTATCCAAGGCTTTTTCGGTATTGGATAGATAAGGTTCAAATCCTCCTAGGGCCAGGACATCGACTTCAAGCCTTACTCCCTTTAACCCGTAGGGGTTTTTAATATCTCCCATGTTATCAACAATAAAATTCTTAGGGCGGGCATCAAAAATAACATTGTTAGAGGGAAGATTAATAATTTGAGCAGCCTCTATCACCCTTTCAATATCCTCTTTAGATATTTTATGATCTGCTCTTGAAACAGAAACCAGGCCATGAGAAGACTGAGAGAAAAGATGACTTCCGCTTAAATTAACAGAAACAGAGCTAATATCTCTGTCTGTCTCTTTAGTAATTTGATTAAAAATATTTTTTAAAACATTTGATGTTTTTTCAACTTCATCAATTGTCCCCTTTCTCACACCCAAAGATTTGGCTTTAAAAAGACCAGCCAACTCTAACTTCTCCTTAGAGGTTTTTCGTAGTATTAAAACCTTAGTTTTAGCAGTTCCTATGTCCAAACCAACGGAAAGATATTCTTTTGACATTAAATTATTTTTTTAAAAAATTTAAATAACGTTTTTCTTTTTTTCTCATTTTTTTAGCCTCTTGTTCTTTTTTATGATTATATCCTAAAAGATGTAACAATCCATGAATCAGCGCCCACATTAATTCATCTTTATAATCTTTTTTAAATTTTTGGGCATTTTTTTTAATCATTTCTGGACAAAGAACAATTTCTCCGATTAAACTATCTTCTTTGTTTTCAAATTCAATAATATCATTTTTATAAGAAAAAGATAATACATCGGTGGGGATATTCTTTTTACGATATTTTTTATTCAGATTTTTAATTTTTCCAGAATCAAGAAAAACTATAGATAGGGGTAGTATTTTCCCTTTTTCTTTTTGAAGAACAACTTCTACTATTTTTTTCAAAAAATCATTATCAATATTTTCAGAAGTAAGATTATTAATCTGAATCATAAATTAAGAAAGGATTTCTCGAACAATTTTTGAAACTAAGGATCCTTCCGCCCTGCCCTTTATCTTAGGCATTACGCTTTCCATAACTCTACCCATATCTTTCATCTCTTTAGCCTGAAGACGAGATATTTCTTCGTTAACAATCTTTTTAACTTCCTCCTCTGTCATTTGTTCGGGTAAATATTCTTCTAAAATCTCTATTTCTTTTTTTTCTTTTTCAATTAGATCCTTTCTATCTCCCTTTTTAAATCCCTCTATCGATTCTTTTGATTTTTTAATTTTGGTAACAATAGTATCTAAAATCTCTTCCTCTGTTAATTCACTTTCTTTGAGAATGTCTTCTTCTGAAATATCTTTTTTTTCTTGACTAATCTTGTATCTTTTTTCTTGCTGTTTTTTTTCAAGATCTGCTCTAAGCATCTTTAAAACAGAAAGCTTAGCTTTCTTTTGTTTTTTAAAAGCCTCTTTAAAGTCTTTTTTAATGATTTCTTTAAGCATTATAATCTCCCTAATTTTTTCAATTTCTGATATTCTTCTGCTTTCTTAATCTTTCTTAATGCCTTTCTTTTTTTGAGTTGACCAGAAAGTGGGCGCTGAAAAGACTTTTTCTTTTTAGCTCTAATTAAAATCCCGCTCTTTCTTACTCTCCTATTGAAATCACGAATAAGACCTCGTGAACTTTGTTTTTGTTTTCTTTTAATTTTTAAAGCCATAATAATCAAGAGGTTTTCCAACCCCCAAGAAGGTGGAGATGAAGGTGGTCAATAATCTGTCCTCCTCCCCGACCAACATTAAATATTAATTTATAACCTTTATCTTTTAATCCAAGCTTATACGCTATTTGCTTTGCCGTCAAGATAATTTTAACTATCAGTTCTTTATTTTTATCTTTTAAATCATTAACCGATTCAATGTGCTCTTTAGGCACAACTAAATAATGAATAGGAGCTTGAGGATTAATATCTTTAAAAACAATTAAATCTTTATCTTCATAGAAAATATCAGCTTTTTCTTCTTTTTTAATAATTTTACAAAAAATACAATCTTTCATTTTGTTTTTTTCTTCATGTAATCAACTATATTTTTAAGTTTGATTTTTCTTTGTTTCCCGCTAGCCATATTTCTAACTAGAATTATTCCGTCTAAAGCTTCTTTTTGACCTAAAACCAAAGTATAATCCACTTCTAGTTTGTCAGCCATTGAAAGTTGAGTTCTTAAAGAGTCCTTTCCAAAAGATTCATAAATAGGAACTCGAGCCGACATAAAATCTCCTTTTAATTTTAAACATTTTCTTTTAGCTAAAGCCCCAACTTGAGCCAGAAACACCTGAGGTTGTTTTCTTTCATATAAATCTATGTCCTGCTTGTCCATTAATTCCACTATCCGATCAATCCCTAAGGCCGTTCCAACTGCAGGAGTTCCTCCCTCTTTTTTACCTCCTAACAAATTAATTAAATGGTCATATCTTCCTCCTCCCCCCAAAGCAATATTCGGTCCTTCCCCTCCTTTTCGAGCTGAAAAAACCTCAAAAACACTTCTATTGTAATAATCTAATCCTCGAACTAGATAAGGATTAAGAACATAAGGAATTTCCAATTCTTCTAAAAACTCAAGAAGTTCTTGAAAATCCTTTTGACAATTTTTACATAGATTATCTATTAGTTTCGGGGCTTGAGAAATTACAACCCTGCATTTCTTCTTTTTACAATCTAAAGCTCTCAAAGGATTATCTTTTAATCTTTTTAAACAATCAGAACATAAATAGTGTTTCTTCGATTTAAGATACTTCTTTAAGTCTTTAATGTAGTCAGGCCGACAACACTCATCTCCCAGGCTATTTACTTCAAAAACTAAATCTTTTATTTTCAGCCTATCTAAAATCTTATAAACCACATCTATAATTTCTGCGTCCCTAGCTACGCTTGGTTCTCTTAAGGTTTCTAGACCAAACTGCCAGAACTGACGATATCTTCCTTTCTGAGGCTTTTCATAACGAAAAAATGGACCAAAGTACCAAAGCTTAGAAGGACTAGGAGTATTTTTCATTCCATGCTCTAAATAGGCCCTTACAATTCCAGCCGTCCCTTCTGGTCTTAAAGAAAGATTGTCCCCTCCCTTAGTTTTAAAACTAAACATTTGCTTTTCAACAACTTCAGTAGACATTCCAATGCCTTGTGAGAACAATTCTGTCTCTTCCAAAATTGGGGTATCAATTTTTTCAAAATTATAAAAATGAGCTATTTTTTTAACAACCTTATAAACTCTTTCAAAATATTCTTGGTCTTGACCAAAAATATCTCTCATGCCTCTAATGCTTTGAAATTTATTTTTTGCCATAATTAATATTTTGGATAACTAAAAACGCTAATTGAATCAATAGGCCAGGCTCTTAAATAGGCCTTGCCAATAATATTTTCTCTAGGAACAGCCCCCCAACGACGGGAATCTGATGAAAACATTCTATTATCTCCTAAAAGAAAATATTCATTTTCTCCTAATTCAGCTTTAATATTGCCTAAAGTTAAATTGTCGGAAGAAACATACTTTTCATTTAATATTAGTTCTCCCGAATTATTAATAATAATTATCTCTCCATTTTTAATTTCTAAAGACTCCCCTGGCATTCCAATAATTCTCTTAATATATAGTTGAGAGGGGTCTTTAGGGTATTTAAAAATAACTACTTCCCCTCTTTTAGGCTCTCTAAAACGATAAGTAATCTGATCAACAACCAAATAGTCCCTATCTTCAAAACTAGGATACATTGAAGAACCCTGAACAAAAAAGGGTTGGAATAGAAAATATCTTATAGGAATAACTATAAGAAGAGCAAGAACAATCATTTTAATTGCCTCAACAAAAAAAGAGTCTTCCCGAGGGCTAAAAAACTTATTTTTCATAAAAATTCAAGCTTAATAAGGTTATTTTAACACCTTTTAGCCTATAAATCAAATTGGACTTTCTTATCAAAAAGAATAAAAATGATATAATAATCAAATGAAAAAAATAGTAGGGTTAAGAAACCCAGACAAAAAATATCAATTCACTCGCCATAATACGGGGGAGATTATTCTTGAATTAATTAAAGAAAGAGAAGGATTTCCTAATTTTAAAAAAAATAAAAGGTATGGAGCTCTAGTCAGCAAGGGATTCTTTGAGGAAGAATTTTTAATGGTTTTGCCTAATACTTTTATGAATTCTTCAGGAAAAGCAATAAAAAAGATAATTAAGAATCCCGACAATCTTTGGATTATTCATGATGATATAAGTATTTCTTTAGGAAAAATTAAAATCAGCAAAGGAAAGGGGGCCGGTGGACATAAAGGGGTTCAATCAATTATAGATGAAATTAAAACACAAGAATTTGTCAGATTAAGAGTCGGCATTCAACCCTCTCATCCAGTCGCCTCTGAAAATCTTCCTAATTTTGTCCTTCAAAAATTTACCAAAAAAGAATTAAAGGAAATAGAAAAAGCAAGCGTTACAATAACAGAAATAATTAAGTTGGCTCTCAAAGAAAGTATAGAAAAAGCAATGAGCAAATTTAATCAAAATGACTGAAATCAAAAGAATTGATATTAACAATCAAAAATATCCTTCCTCTTTAAAAGCAATTAATAACCCTCCTCAAAATCTTTACTACAGGGGTCTCTTTTTGCCAAATGAAATCTGTTTTGCTATTGTTGGAGCCAGGAAATGTACAGAAAAAGGAAAAACAGCTGCTTTAAGAATAGCGAAAAAATTAAGTAATTATTTTACAATTGTTTCAGGATTAGCATTAGGAATTGATTCAGCCGCCCATCTTGGAACAATAGAAAATGGTAAAAGAACAATTGCAGTATTGGGAAGCGGAATAAAACAAAAAGAAATTTATCCTTTTCAAAACAAAAAACTAGCCAATCAAATAATAGAAAAGGGAGGTTGTCTTATATCAGAATTCCCTGACAAAAAACATTTTTATCCAAAAAGATTTTTAGAAAGAAATAGAATAATAGCTGGCCTTTCAATTGCTATTCTAGCCATTGAAGCAAAATTCAAATCAGGAACATCAAGTACAATTAGAAAGGCTCAAAAACAAAACAAAAAAGTATTTACCTTTAATTCTGATCAATTTTCTAATACAATACCCATTAAAAGTTATAAGGGAATATTAAAACAATTAAAAAATGAAATTAATTTTAGTCGAAAGTCCAACTAAAACAAAAACCTTAAAAAAGTTTTTAGGAAAAGACTACACTATTGCTGCAACTGTAGGTCATATTCGCGATCTTCCAAAAAAGAAATTAGGGATTGATTTAGAGAACAACTTTGAACCTCAATATGTTGTTTCTCCTCAAAAAAGAAAAACCATTAAGGAAATTAAAGAATTACAAGAAAAGGCAGATCAAATTTACCTGGCCATGGATCCTGACAGAGAGGGAGAAGCAATAGCTTGGCATTTAGCTGAAATTTTAAAAATAAAGAACCCACAAAGAATTGTTTTTCATGAAATCACTGAATCAGCAATCAAAAATGCCTTAAAAAACCCTAGACCAATGGATATGCAGTTAGTCAATGCTCAGCAAGCTAGAAGAATTTTAGATAGAATTGTTGGTTATAAGCTCTCCCCTTTTCTTTGGAAAAAGGTTTTAAGAGGGTTGTCGGCTGGAAGAGTTCAATCTGTAGCAGTTAAATTAATTGCAGACAGAGAAAAAGAAAGAAACAAGTTCAAGCCCCAAGAATATTGGACAATTAAAGCTGTTCTCCAAAAGGAAAAAGAAAAAATAGAATCAACTCTAACAAAAATCAATAAAAAGAAAGTAGGAAAAAAAGACATTAAAAAAGAAAAAGAAGCTAAAGCAATAACAAAAGATTTAGAACAATCTCAATATCAAGTTCAGAAAATAAAAAAGAAAGAAAGAAAAAGAAACCCCCTTCCTCCTTTTAAAACATCAACTCTGCAAAGAACTGCTTGGAGCAGACTAAACCTATCTTCAAAACAAACAATGAGAACAGCTCAATCCCTTTATGAAAAAGGATTAATCAGCTATCACCGTTCAGACTCTTACGCTCTTTCTAAGGAAGCTCTTTCTTCCGCTAAAGACCTTATTCAAAAAGAATATGGAAAACAATATTGGCAAAAAGAAAGAATTTATAAAAATAATTCAAAAGGAGCACAAGAAGCTCACGAAGCAATCCGCCCAACTAATATTGAAAAGACGCCCAAATCTCTTAATCTTAAAAAAAGAGAATTTAAACTTTACCAGTTAATATGGCAAAGGTTTGTTGCCTCTCAAATGTCTCCAGCTCTTTTTGATAGAATGATTATCAATATCCAGGCTAAAGGAGAAAAACAATATGAGCTAAAAACTAACGGTCAAACATTAAAATTCAGTGGATTTTTAAAAGTCTATCCAATGAAATTTAAAGAAGAAATAGTACCCGAATTAAAAGAAAAAGAAGAATTAGATTTTGTTAAAGCAACCCCTTCGCAACACTTTACTAAACCCCCAGCTCGATATTCAGAAGCCACTTTAATTAAAGCCTTAGAGAAAAATGGAATCGGTCGACCTTCAACTTATTCAACAATTATCTCAACTATTCAATCAAGAAATTATGTCGAGAAAGATGAGTCAAAAAGGCTTAAAATTACTGAAGTTGGAACAGAGGTTAATAAAATACTATCTAAACATTTCGAAACAATTGTAGGCACAAGCTTTACAGCCCAAATGGAAAAAGATCTAGACAAAATAGCTGAAGGACAAAAAGAATGGAAAGAAACAATTAAAGATTTTTACTCTCCTTTTAAAGAAAAATTAGAAAAAAAAGAAAAAGAAGTTCCTCATAAAAAAGAAAATCACGAAAAAACAGACAAGAAGTGTCCTGAATGTGGATCTCCTATTCTAATAAAGCTCGGAAAATATGGTAAATTTTACGCTTGTTCTAACTGGCCTAAATGTAAATATACAAAACAATTAAAAAAAGATGGTTTTAAAATCCCTTGCCCAAAATGTAAAAAAGGGAATCTAACTAAAAAAAGAACCAGAAAAGGTAAAACCTTTTATGGGTGTTCTAACTGGCCTAAATGTGACGCCGCTGCTTGGTATGAACCAACTGGGGATTTATGCCCTAAATGCCAATCTCTTTTAGAAAATAAGAGGGGCTATATCAATTGTTCTAACAAAGATTGTAAATACAAAGAATTTGTAGACAAAAAGAAGAAAAACTGATAATTTTAAACTAATTGCCGAAGTGGTGGAACGGCATACACGTGGCACTCAAAATGCCATGGGCGCAAGCCCGTGTGGGTTCAAATCCCACCTTCGGCACATTCTCTATTTTTTTCTTTTAATAATAAAATTAGATAAATCAACAAGAGATTTTTTAGCCTCATTATTAGGAAGTCCTTTTAGATAAGAAAGGGCTTCTTTAATAAGCTTTTCTGATTTTTTCTGAGCAAAATCTAACGACCCCTTTTTCTCCAACCTTTGAATGGTTTCTTTTATTTTTAAAGAAGAATTGTTTTGATTCTCTAATATTCTTTTCATCCATTCTTTTTCCTGAGAAGAAGAATTTTCAAAATAATGAATAATCATTAAAGTTTTTTTACCCTCATTTAAATCACCCCCTATTTCTTTTCCATATTTTTTTTCAGAACCAATTAAATTCAATAAATCATCTCTAATTTGAAAAGCGATTGCCATTCTATAACCAAAACTCTCTATCAAATCTAAGTTATTTTGAGAGGCTCCAGCAATAATAGCTCCCAGCCCTAGAGGTAAGCTCCCTGTATAAATTCCTGTTTTATAGCCAGCCATTTTTAAATAGTCCTTAACATTAACCTGGTAATTATTTTTCTCTGCCCAACCAATGTCTAAAGCTTGACCCTGAATAGTTTTAAAAACTCCTTGAGTGAAATGCTTAAGAATTTCCAAACATTTCTTTTCTCCCAAAAGATCCTCATTTTCTAAAAGAATATCGTAAGTTTTAATTAAGAGACCATCTCCTGCATTAATACTTAAGGGAATCCCATATAACTTATACAAGCATTTTTTACCTCTTCTTAATTGGCTTCTATCTTCAATATCATCATGAATAAGAGCAAAGTTATGAAAAAACTCTAAAGCACAAGCAGTAGGAAGGGCTTTTTTAACTTCGCCTCCAAACAGCTGACAAGATAAAGAACAAAGAGTTGGCCTTAATAATTTCCCTCCCCGATAAAAATAGTCGTTCATTAAGGGAAACAAATCTTTAATTTTACCCTTTTCTAAACGACTAAATATTTCTGATTGAAGCTCCTTTTTAATTTTCTTAAAATAATTATTCATCCAAGTAAAGAAAGAATAGCTTTTGATATTTTTTGCGAATTATTATGAAGGGAGGGCTTTTCTCCTAATAGCGCCCGACCAATAAATTTGTTGGGGTTTAATTGAGAACTAAAGGAAGCCATCTCTAAGAAAACAGGGCGTTCTTTTCTAATCTTTTTTAGCATTTCTGTATTAATTTCCTGGGTATTATACAGAACATAGTCTAAATCACCTCCCAAATACTTTTCTACTTCATTAGAAAAATCTTCAACTTTAAAATTTTGAGTTTCTCCTTTTTTAGTCATTAAATTACAAACATAAACTTTTTTAGCCTTACTATTCATAATCGCCTCCGGTATACCCTGTACTAAGAGAATTTGAATTAGAGAAGAATAGAGGTCCCCTGGACCCATTACTATTAAATCAGCCTCTTCAAATATTTTTTTTAAAGGGGGATAAATTTTAGCCTTCGGCTTTAAAAAAACCTTTTTAATGCTTGAATCATGTTGAGCAATATCAATATTGGTTTCTCCCTCAATAATTTCTCCACTTTCTAATTCGGCAAACAAACTTACACTATTAATTGTAGACGGAAAAACATAATGATTAATATTTAAAATTTTATGAATCTCTTTCCGCACCTCTTCGTAATCATTAGAAGATAAATGCAATCCAGCAATTAACAAATTAGCTAGATTATGGCCCTTTAATTCTCCTTTTTGAAAACGATAATTAAAAAAATCTTCCATAGATTTGGAAGTGTTGGCCAGGGCCAAAAATGCTCTTCTAATATCTCCAGGAGAAACAATATTATAGTCTTTTCTTATTCTTCCTGAAGAGCCCCCCGAGTCTAACATGGCAGAAACAGCATAAAGAGTAACTGAAGGATGATTTTTTAATCCTTTTAAAACAGCTTCTGGCATAGCGCTCCCCCCGCCCAAGCAAATTATTTTCTTTTTTTTCATAAAAAAACACGAATTATCTTCGTGGTTTATTTTTTCTTTTTTCTAAAAAATCACTAACAGTTTTAATGTCAGAAGGATTACCAAAGTCTAACCAATAATCCTCTATTTCCTTAATTTTAACTTTTCCTTCTTTAGCCAAAAGATTAATAGCGTCTGTAATTTCATATTCTCCTCTTTCCGATTTTTTAATTTCTTGTACTTTTTCAATAATCTCAGGCTGAAAACTATATAAACTAATATTAATTAAGTTACCAATATGTTCCTTGGGTTTTTCTACTATTTCTTTTAAAAGCCCTTTTTCTTCTTTTAAAACACCATATTTTTCTGGAGTTTTATGATAAAAGCCTCCCACATAACTATATTGATTATTAATGTTCTTAAATCTTTCTAAATCTTTAATTGAATATAGATTATCTCCACAAACCATTAAAAAGCTTTCCTCAATTTCATTCATTAAGCTTTTTATAACACAAGCTGTTCCATACTCCTCTTTTCCTAAAACATCAAACTGATTAATAGTTTTTACTTTTTCTCCTCCTTTAAAAGTTTTTAAAAATTCATCTATTTTTTCATGTTTATAACCAACAATTAGAATAAGTTCCTCAAATCCAGCCTCTAAAAGATTATTTAATAAATAAAATAGAAAAGGCTTCCCGGAAACTTTAATAAGATGTTTGGGCTTGTCGTCAGAAAGGTGTAACATTCTAGTACCTTTTCCTGCCGCCGCAATAACAGCTTTTTTAATCATTCTTTGACAATATTAATCTTTTAAAATATCATAAAAAATAACTAATTAAAAGCAAATTAGAAATGGCAAAAAAATTTATAGTTAAAAAAAGCCCTCCCCTGTCAGGAACAGTAGAGATATCAGGACATAAAAATGCAGCCGGTCCTGTTTTGGCAGCGACTATTCTTTGCGACTCTCCCTGCACAATAGATAATATTCCTTTTATTACTGATGTTTTAAATTTAATTGAAATTTTAGAGCAAATGGGATCTAGGGTTGACTGGGTAGGAAAAAGAAAAATAAGAGTGGATAATTCAAAAATCGACCCAGAGAATATCCCTTTTGAAATCTTTGAAAGAATGAGAATTTCTGTCCTTTTAATTGGTCCTCTTTTATCTCGATTCAAACAATTTAAAGTTCCACACCCTGGAGGAGATAAAATTGGATTAAGGCCAATTATTTCTCATTTAGACGCTTTTAAAAAATTAGGAGTTGAAATAGAAGAGAAACATAACACTTATACTTTTAAATCTCCCAAAGAAGAAAAAAACAGACAGGTAGCCTTAAGAGAATTTTCTGTAACAGCAACAGAAAATGTCATGCTTCTAGCTTCCAAGATAAAAGCAACTACCAGAATAGACATTGCTGCTTGCGAACCTCAAATTGTTAATTTAGCTAATTTCTTAAAAAAAGCAGGAGTAAAAATAGAAGGGGCCGGAACTCATACTATTATTATTAAAGGAAAAAAGAAGCTTCCAGGAGTTGAATTTTCTATTTGTCACGATTCAATTGCAGCTGGAACCTTTTTTATTGCTTTTGCTGCAAGTCAAGGAGAAGGAATTATCAAGAATGTGAACCCCGAACATTTAATTTTCTTTCTAGAAAGAATGAAAGATATTGGAGTTAAATTTGAAATAGAGAAAAATGCCATCAAGGTAAAAAGATCAACCGACTTAAAGGCAACTAAAGTTCAGATACTTCCCTTCCCTGGATTTCCAACAGATTTACAACCTCAAACTTCAGTTCTATTAACACAAGCGAAAGGACGATCTCTTATTCATGACCCTCTTTATGAAGATAGATTTCTTCACTTAAGAGAACTTAGAAAAATGGGGGCAGATATTGCGATAACCGACCCACATCGAGCTTTAATTTTTGGAAAAACTAAATTAACTGGTAATAAAATTACAGCCTCAGACATTAGAACAGGAGGATCTCTCATTATTGCTGCTCTTATAGCTGACGGAACAAGTGAGATCAGTAATGTTTATCAAATTGACAGAGGCTATGAAAACTTTGACGAAAAGCTTAAAAAATTAGGAGCTAGAATAGAAAGAAAAGAAGTTTAAGAAGAATCTAAAACTAAAAAGAGGCTTATCGCCTCTTTTTTTGTTAAACAAATTCTTTTATATTTTTCTCCTTATTAATTTTTCTTTCAACTTGGTACCAAGGCTTTTGAAATTGTGGCCATTGGTCTTTAAATATGGTTCTTTCTTTTTTGTAAAATATTCCTGTAGCTATTTTTTTATTCTCATTCATTGAATAGTCCCATTCCTGAGCTTTTTCTAAAGCCTGATTAAAGTTTTGAACATTATGATCTTTTAATCTATAAGAATTATTCTGAAGATAAGGAACAAAATTATTAAAAGTTAAGCAGGGCTGAAGAATATCAATAAAAGAAAACCCTTTATGCAAAATAGCTTCTTTAAAAATTGTCTTTAATTGATCAACATCAAGAGCATTACCTCTAGCCACAAAACTAGCCCCACTAATTAAGGCAAGACTAATTGGGTTCATTGGGTCTTCTTTAACTCCTAAAGGAGTAGACGCCCCCCTATAACCCTTAGCTGAGGTTGGAGTAGCTTGACCAGTGGTTAAAGCAAAAGTCTTGTTGTTAGCTACTACCATAGTAAAGTCTGCATTAAAACGACAATTATGAATTAAGTGAGAAATCCCCTCGCCATAAGTAGCTCCATCACCAGCAAAGCCAAGAACTGTTAGGTCTGGATTTCCGACCTTCATACCAAAACACAAAGGTAAGGTTCTGCCATGCAGACCATAAAAACCGCTTGCATTTAAATAATCAAAAATTTTGGCATGACAACCAATATCACAAGCAGTTGCTATGTTTTTCTTTTTAATTTTATTGTCCTTTACCAATTCAACCAAAACTTCCTGAATTGCTCTTAAAATCCCCATGTTGGTACATCCTGGACACCAGGTATTAGGCTCTTTAGTTTGGATATCTTTAATTTCCATAGAATTATTTATTGATTTTATTAATTATATCGTTTGGAACAAATGGCCTTCCATCATATTTTAAAATCTTGTCTTTAATAATATGACCTGTTTGTTCAGCAATAATGTCTCCTAATAGACCAGTTGCATTATTCTCGACTAAAAATATTTTTTTAGATTTTTCAATTTCTTTTTTAATAACCTCTTGAGGAAAGGGAGAAATATAAGAAACCTGCATAAACCTATAATTATCTAGCTGAGGCAAAGCATCAAGAATAGCCCCTTTGGTAGAACCCCAACCAATAATTAAGTTTTCCCCTTCTCCGTAAATAGATATTGGTTCTAATTTCTTAATCTCTTCTTTTAATGACTTAATCTTTTTCATTCTTTTATCATTCATTTTCTTAGTTGTTTTTGGATCTTCAATGGTATAGCCATATTCATTATGTTCATAACTAGTAGCTCGAATAGCTGGTCCCTGACCAGGCACTCCTCTAGGAGAAATGCCATTATCTGTAAATTCATAATTTTTAAAATCCGCAGAAACATCTTTTTTAATAAATCTTTTATTGTCTAGATCAGAAGGTTTTAATTGATTAAAAGAATAATCACTTTCTGCTCCATGTTTATCGGTAATAATTACAGCTAAAGTTCTATATTTATCAGCCAAATAAAAGGCCTCTTCTGTTCTAATAATAGCTTCTTGAGCATCTCCAGGCGCAATTACAATCCTAATAAATTCGCCGTGTCCAGCATTAACTGCCATCTTTAAATCACTTTGAGCGGTATAAGTCGGCACTCCGGTTGCTGGACCTGTTCTTTGAGCTAAATAAACAACCAATGGAATTTCAGAAATACCGGTCATACTAAGAGTTTCAGACATAAGAGCAAAACCTCCTCCTGAAGTTCCAACCATTGTTCTTGCCCCAGAAAAAGAAGCTCCCATAGCTGAATTAGCAACCCCTATTTCATTTTCTGTTTGAAGAGCTAAAAAATTATGATCTTCTTGTTTTTTAGCTAAATAATGTAAAACAGGAGTAGCTGGAGTCATAGGATAGGCAATAAAAACATCTATTCCTGCGTTTAAAGCCCCCACTCCAACCCCTTGACTTCCAGAAATAAAATAATTAGATTCCCCGTTCTTCTCTAGCCTCTCTTTTTCTTCACTCAATTGATAGCCTCTATCTATTGATTTATTAATTGTATCAAGTTTGTCTCCTTTAAACCTTTCTTTCATCTTGTCAAGGAGAATATTTTTATCAATCCCAAAATATTTAAAAAGCCATCCTAAAAGAATATTGTTTTCCATAATCCTAGGAGCATCTATCTCTTTTAGAATAGGATCAATATCAACCCCTCTTATTTTTTCCCCTTTTAGTTTTTTGTTTCCTAAAATAAAGCCCCCCTCTTTTAATTTGTCTTGATGGAAGTCTATTGTTTTCTGATCAAAAGCAATAATAATATCATATTTATTATCATGGGAATAAACTGGTTCATCTGATATTTTTAAAACATTAAAATTGTGCCCCCCTCTAATTAAAGAAGGATAGTCTCGATAATTAAAAACATAGAACCCTAAAGAACAAAATATATTCCCAATCAAGTGGGAAGTAACAGCAGTTCCCTGTCCAGCCCTTCCTCCAATTAAAATTGTTTTTTTCATAATATTTTTTAAAAATTTATTTATTCTACAGTAACTGACTTCGCCAAATTTCTTGGCTTATCTATATTATATCCTAGAACAGAAGCCATGTAATAGGCAAATAAATGAAGAGGAATAACAGAAAGAAGAGGAGTTAACGGTTCAATTATTTTAGGAATATAAATAACATCATCAGCTATTTTTGATATTTCCTTATCCCCTTCTGTGGCAATAACAATTAAGGGTCCTTTTCTAACTTTGACTTCTTCTATATTAGATAACATTTTTTCATAAACTGAACCAAAAGGAGCAATGGCTATTGTTGGTACATTTTCATCAATTAAGGCTAAGGGACCATGCTTAATTTCACCTCCTGGTAATCCTTCAGCATATAAATAAGCAATTTCTTTTAATTTTAAAGCTCCCTCAGAAGCAATAAAAGTATTATATTTTCTTCCTAAAAAGAAGAAATGACTAAATTTCTTGTATTTCTGAACTAATTCCTCTATTCGAGAAGAATTGTCTAATATCTTTTGAGCTAGCTCGGGTAATTGATTCAGACAAGAGATAAATTCTTTCCCCTGGCCAACACTCATTTTTCTTGTGCGCCCCAGATAAACAGTTAAAAGAGCAAGAATCGATAATTGCCCTAGAAAAGCTTTAGTAGAAGCAACAGCTATTTCAGGACCAGAACGAGTATAAACACCTGCTTCTGTTTCTCGCGCCTGAGAAGATCCGACCACATTAGTAATTCCTAAACACAATACCCCCTTTCTTTTTAGTTCTCTTAAACAGGCTAAAGAATCCGCAGTTTCTCCTGATTGAGAAATAAATACTGCAGCTGTATTTTTTTTAAGAACAGGACTCCTATAACGGAATTCTGAACCTAAACCAACCTCACAGGAAACACCTGCATTTTCTTCTATTAAATATTTACCAACTTGAGCAGCAAAATAAGAGGTCCCACATCCTATCAAAATCAAATGCTCAATATCTCTAAGTTGAGTCTGGACTGAATCTAACCCTCCTAACTTAGCTAACCCCTCATCTAAAATAAACCTACCCCTTAAAGCATCTCTAATTGTTTCTGGCTCCTCCATAATCTCTTTAAGCATAAAGTGATCATATCCTCCCTTTTGAGCTTCTTCTAAATCCCATTCTATTTCCTTAATAATTTTCTCTTTTGGAATTTGATTGCTATCAAGAACAGAAAACCCATTAGAATTTAAAACAGCTATTTCTCCATCATCTAAATAAATTACTTTTTTAGTCCGGCTAATTACTGCTACTGGATCTGAAGCAACAATATATTCTTCTTTGCCTAGTCCGATTAATAAGGGAGAAGAATTTCTAGCTACAACTATTTTCCGAGGATCTTTTTTATGAACAACCGCTAAAGCATAAGCGCCTTTAACCAATTTTAAAGATTTTAAAACAGCTTCTTCCAGATTCCCATTAAAGAATTTCTCAATTAAATGAGCAAAAACTTCAGTATCAGTTTCTGAAGAAAATCTATGCCCTTCTTCAATTAATCTTCTTTTTAAGTCTTTGTAGTTTTCAATTATTCCATTATGAACAATAAAAATTTCATCATGACAATCGTAATGAGGGTGAGCATTCTCTTCTGTCACATTCCCAGTAGTTGCCCAACGAGAATGAGCAATGCCCATTGTCCCCTTGACATCTAGCTCGGAAAAAGCTTTTTCTCCTTCTGAAATTTTGCCTATTTTTCTATAAAGAAAGGGTTTATCTTTATCAAAAATACAAAAACCATAACTATCATATCCTCTATATTCCAGTCTTTTTAAGCCTGATAATAAAATAGGAGAAGCTTTTTTCTTACCAATATAGCCTATTATCCCACACATATTAAATAATAAAGTTAATTAATTTATTGGGAATAAAAATTATTCTTTTAATTTCTTTCCCTTTTGTTCTTTTTTTAATCTTTTCTCTTTCTAAACTTAATTTTTTGGCTTCCTCTTCTTCAATACCAGATTGGACTTGAAAGGTGTCTCTTACTTTTCCATTAACTTGAACGACCAGGGTGACTTCTTCTCTTTTTATCATTTCAAGATTATATTGAGGCCATTTTTGCTGATGAATAGATTCTTTTTCTCCTAAATAATTCCACAATTCTTCTGTAATATGAGGAGCAAAAGGAGACATCAAAATTAAAAATGTTTTAATTACTTCCTCTCCAATTTCGTCCTGGTAATCAAAAGCAAAATTAATAAACTTCATAAAAGCAGAAACAGCAGTATTAAATTTCATTTCCGTAATATCTTCGCTAATTCTCTTGTTTAATCTATGAACCTCCTTCATTACCCTTTTACTGCTTTCTTGAGAAGAACACTCTATCACTAAAGACCAAACTCGATTAAGAAATTTATAAACACCCTTAACTCCACTTTTATTCCAAACAACAGCTTGATCAAAGGGGCCAATAAACATCTCATAAACTCTTAAAGTATCGGCTCCATATTCTTTAACTACGCTTTTAGGATCAACGGTATTGCCTTTTGATTTAGACATTTTTTTACCATCTTCAGCTAAAATCATGCCATGAGCAGTTCTTTTCTGATAAGGTTCGGGCTGGGGAACAACACCAATATCGAATAAAAACTTGTAAATAAATCTTGAATACAATAGATGAAGAGTGGTGTGTTCCATTCCTCCATTATACCAATCAACCGGCATCCAATAATTAATTTTTATTTTTTCGGCAATTGCATTTGAATTGCGAGGATCACAATATCTTAAATAATACCAGTTTGATCCTGCCCAGTTAGGCATTGTGTCTGTTTCTCTTTTAGCCTTGCCTCCACATTTCGGACATCTAGTCTCAACCCAATCTTTAATATTAGCTAGAGGAGACTCACCCGAATCAGTCGGCTCATATTTTTCAACATAGGGCAATTCTAAAGGCAAATCTTTTTCTGACAAAGGAACAACTCCACAATCTTCACAATGAACAACTGGAATTGGTTCTCCCCAATAATGCTGTCGGGAAAACACCCAATCTCTTAATTTATATTTAACAGCCTCTTTACCTAATTTTTTATCTTTAAGAATCTTTCCAATTTTTTGTTTGGCTTCTTGAGATGGCAACTCATTAAATTTCCCTGAATTTATTAAGGTTCCCTCTCCTTCAAAAGCCTCTTTTTTTAAATTGCTTTTATCGCTTTGAATAACTTCCTTAATTTCCAAACCATATTCCTCAGCAAAATCATAATCTCTTTGATCGTGAGCTGGAACTACCATAACAGCCCCACCTCCATAAGTAGCAACCACATAATCCCCTATCCAAATCGGAATTTTTTGACCACTAATAGGGTGAAGACAATAACTGCCAGTAAAAACCCCTGTTTTCTTTTTTTCTATTTTTATTCTTTCGAATTCTGATTTTTTCTTAGATTCTTTAATATATTTCTGAACATCTTTAGATTGCTTTTCTTTAACAACCTCTTTAACTAATTGATGTTCAGGAGCTAAAACAATAGCTGTAACTCCAAAAATAGTATCTGGTCTTGTAGTAAAAACTTCGATCATCTTTTTTAAACCTTCAACCGGAAACTGAACTTCAAACCCTTTACTTTTACCAATCCATTCAATTTGTTGTTTCTTAATTTTTTCTAAATAATCAACTCTTTCTAAATCTTCAATAAGGCGATCAGCGTAATTGGTAATTTTAAGCATCCATTGTTTTTGTTTTTTTTGCGTTACTTCTTGACCACACCTCTCACATTGACCATTAACTACCTCTTCATTAGCTAATCCAATTTTACAAGAAGAACACCAATTAATTGGAATCTCTGCCTGATAAGCTAAATCATTTTCTAATAGTTTTAAGAATATCCATTGAGTCCACTTATAATACTTAGGATCAGTAGTATTAATCTCTCTTTCCCAATCAAAAGACAATCCTAACAGTTTTAATTGCTGCTTGAAATTATTAATATTTTTTGCTGTTGCTTTTTCAGGATGAACGCCTGTTTTTAAAGCATAATTTTCTGTTGGCAAACCAAAAGCATCCCATCCAATAGGAAAGAGAGTATTGTATCCTTCCATCCTCTTTTTTCTCGATATAATATCCATAGCGGTATAACTTCTGCAATGACCAACGTGTAGCCCTGCCCCCGATGGATAAGGAAACTCAACAAGAACAAAATATTTATTCTTTTTTAGTAGGTCTTCCGCACTATAAATATTTTCTTTTTCCCATCTTTCTTGCCACTTTTTTTCTATTTTTTTATGATTATAACTCATATTTGAAAAAGATTTTTTGAATTTTGAAATATTTCTTTTTTAATTTTCTCTAATTTTATTTTTTTTACTCTAGAAATTTCTTCTAAAACATATTTAACAAAAATAGGCTCATTTCTTTCTGTCTTGATTTGAGGGGGAGATAAATAAGGGCAGTCAGTTTCAACTACAATTCTATTTAAGGGTGTTTTTCTAATTATTTCTTTGAAATCAATATCTTCAAGCGTCTTAAAAATTATACCATTAAAACCAATAAAATAGCCAAAATTAAGATATTTTTTTAGTTCTTTTATGCTACCTACAAAACTATGCATGACTGCTTTTTTAGGTCTTAATCCTGAATTCTCCTTTAATAATTTAATTAAATCCCGACTAGCCATACGACAATGAAAAATAACTGGCAAATCTAGCTCTTGTGCTAACCTCAGCTGTTCCAGTAATAATTCTTTTTGTTTTTCTTTAAAAATTCTTTTTCTTCTGGTTGTTTTAGGTTTCCAATAATAATCTAACCCTATTTCTCCAATTGCCACCACCCCTTTAGATTTAGCCAGCTTTTTATATTCTTGATAATCAAAATTATTTTCCATCTTGTCTTTATTCTTCTGTAAAAATTTATTACTCAAAACATCCATTCTAAAATTAATGGGGTGCAACCCAACAGAAGCAAAAAGCCCTTTCTCTTGAGAAAGTTTAATAGCTTTTTTTGAAGACTGAAGATTAGTGCCAACATTAACCACTCCAATATTATTATCTAGACACCTTTTAATAACCTCTCTTCTGTCTTTCTCAAAAAGAAAATGATTTAAATGAGCATGCGTATCAATAATCATAATATTCATTATAAATTGTTTTTTATACTTTTTTCAACAAAAAAAGGCCTTTTGGGCCATTTAAAAAAATTAATTAAATTCTATAAAGGAGCATTTTTCAGTATCTAAGCATTTATTGTAACTAGGTCTCTCAAGTACAAGAATGTTCTTATTCCCACTAGAGACAGTTGGCTGTACAATAAGAATATCCTGACCTTTGCTATAAATGGTCCTAATCTTCTCTCTAGATGGGTAGAGCATTTCTAATGCTTTATCATATTGTTCTGGCTTGCCAAAAAACAATATATATCCATTATTGCTCTTTCTCTCTAAAATACGAGAGCTATGCACAATAGGAATATTTTTTTTAGAAAATATTGTTTTTATTTTTAATAGTTCTTCTTCTTTTAATTGAGTCACTAGTATATCCCAGTTCGTTGTAGATACTGGTTGAATGATCAATTTTAAATCAGAAGCTGACAAAAGAGCTCTACATTTAATATTTTGGCTCCTCAGCCATCTTGCACTAAACGCAATTAAAAACCTTTCGATTTCTCCTTTTTTGAAATTCACTTTCATTTTCTCATTCACCTCCTTTTTATATTTTTAAAGGAACATTAAGTTAACAATAAAATAATAAAAATAATTAGTCAATAAAAAGCTAGCATTTAAGCTAGCTATAATTAAGTTTGAGCAAGACTTCTTCTTTTTGATCTTCGTTCCTACAGTAAAGAGACGCACAAAATAGATTATCTCCTTCTCGAAATTCTATAGGAATCATGCAGCTACAAGAGCTTTTTATAAGGGCCCTGTCCTCTCCCATAGTTTTAATAAGATCAAAAAATATACTTTCTTGATCTGGATCCAGGCCAACATGAAGGCCACCCCAAAAAAGTCTTTGAGAAACTGGCAACATGAATATTTTTTCATTATTCTCCAATTCCTTTCTAATTTCGGAGGACATAATATTTATACCCTCTAAATTTGCTTCTAAAGTCTCAACATTCATTTTAACAAAATAAATGTCTCCTTTTTCTTGAGGAGTGAAAATTATTATTTTAATTTTAACCACCTGGATCAAATTTAAAACACAAACTTGAGTTTGTCAATCTAAAGCCGGGAAAAGAGGTCCTCTTTTTTTAATTTTAAAAACTAATTTTTGATTTTTTTTCTCAATTTTAATGCTCCCATCAATATTATTAGCTGTTTGAGGCATAAAAGGCTTTAAAAGATCACTAATTTTTAAAAGAGTGTAAAGAAGAGAAGGAACTATTTCTTTTTGATTTTCTTTTTGTTCCCAAACCCTTTCTTTTTCAATGAGCTGGTCACAAAAACTAATCAATCCCCAAATAGAGCTTATAGCCTTATTAAATTCAAAACTATTAAGAAAAAAATTTATTTCTTTGTTTGTTTCTTCGATTTTTTCAATTAAACTAGAATTTTTAATTTTTTGTTCTTCTAAATAATTATCTTCTATTCTTTCGGCAATGCTTAAAACTCTGGCAACTAAATTACCTAAGCCTTTAGCTAAATCTGCATTGTATCGCTCTTTAAACCTTTCTTCAGTAAAATCACCATCCTTAAAAGGAGGAATTTCTCGCAAAAGAAAATAACGAACTGAATCAGACCCATATTTTTTAGAAACTTCAAGAGGATCCACTACATTACCAAGAGATTTAGACATTTTTTCTCCCTCAGAAGTAATATAGCTATGAACAAATATTTTTTGAGGCAAAGATAGTCCAGCAGACAATAAAATGCCAATCCAATAAACAGCATGGAATTTAACAATACCCTTACCAATAACATGAGTTTTTTGGTTGTTTTCTTCCCACCATTCTTGAAATTCTTTCTTATTCTCTCCGTAGCCTAGAGCATTAATATAATTAGACAAAGCATCAAACCAAACCCAAATAATCTGAGAAGAATCTCCCGGAACCTTAATCCCCCAACCATGAGCTCTTTCTTTTGAACGAGAAATACAAATATCTTCTAACCCCTGATTAAGAAAACTAATAATTTCGTTTTTTCTGGTTTCAGGAACAATTTTAATTTTATCTTTCTCAATTAATTCTTTAATTTCATCTTGATATTTAGAAAGTTTAAAGAAATAGTTTTCTTCCTCTACTAATTCTGGCCTTTTTTTATGATCAGGACATAACCCTTTTTTAAGTTCATTTTCTTTTAAAAATGTTTCACAACCAACACAATACAACCCTCGATACTTTTTCCTATAAATATCTTTCTGGCAAGCTCCCCATAATTTTTGTACTCCTTTTATATGCCTTTCCTCTGTTGTTCTAATAAAATCATCAGAACTAATAGAATATTCTTTTTTTAATTCTAAATATTTTTTAGTTTTTTCTAAAATAAAATCATTAATTTTAACTCCCTGCTCTTCTGCTTTCCTCACATTTTTCAAGCTATTTTCATCGCTTCCAGTTAGAAAATAAACATCATCTCCTAGTGACCTATGATAGCGAGCCAGAACATCAGCTTGAACAGCCTCCAAAGCAAAACCAATATGTGGATTGGCGTTTACATAAGGCAAAGATGTGGAAATATAGTATTTAGGCATTATTACTTTTAGATAAATCTTTTAAAATTTCGTAAACAATTCCGACTAAAGGAAGAGCTAAAATAGCTCCTAAGAATCCCCATAGCTTACCTCCAACCAATAAAGCAATTAAAGCTAAAATAGAAGGAATTCCC
>CAZJSP010000003.1:0-35942 GCA_964548875.1 uncultured Candidatus Saccharibacteria bacterium
ATTGTCAATCAAGCGGTTGCGCGTTCGAGTCTCGTCATCCGCGCATTAAAATCTGATTAAGTTCAGGTTTTTTGTTTTGACTCTAGATAAAATTAGTGGGGAAATATAAAACAATAACTAATTTAATTTTTAAATGAAAAATTGTACTTTTTGTAAAATTTATCAAGAGAAAAAAGGGATTATTTATGAAAATGATTATTTCTTTGCTCAATTTGATAAATATCCTGTTTCTCCTGGCCATTCTGAAGTAATACCTAAAAGACATATTGCTTCTTTTTTTAATTTAAACAATAAAGGGTGAAGTAAAATTAAATCAGCTATTTCTGCTGTAGTTGATAAGATTGAAACAAGTAATTTAAAAAAGGTTTATCAAGAATTTATTGATAAACCTTTAGATCAAAAATCAATTATTTTTTGTAAAGACACTTTAAACCATGCGGGAATTGATAAAAAACCAGATGGTTATAATATTGGCATAAATGAGGGTAGGGCAGCAGGAAGAACAATTGATCACTTACATATTCATATTATTCCAAGACTTTCTGGTGATGTTAAAAATTATATTGGAGGAGTAAGACACGTAATTCCCGGAAAAGGTAATTATAAATAATTATTTTTCTACGCTTTTTAAGAAAATTCTTTCTTTAAAGCCTCCTCTTTTCCTTCTTTTATCCTTCTGTTTTTGAATAATTTCTTTTTTGTTTAAATTAAACGATTCAATCATTGCATCTATTATTTCGTAGATGTCGCTTATTTCATTTATTAATTCTTCTTTATTATCTTTAGCTTCAATTACTTCTTTTGTTTCTTCTTCTAGTTTTTTTAGTAATGCTTTTTGAAACTCTTTTTTGTTTAATTTTTCAAAATCTCCTTTTTGATTATTCTTTTTAATAATTTGAGGAATTTTGTCCCTTATTAATTTGTTATATATTTTTTTCATTGTTTGTTTTTTTATTTTATAAAAAAATAGCATAAATCTCAATAATTTTTTGATTTGTGCTCTTAGGGCTTTGAATAAAAACTTTTTATTTGGAAAAATTTTATTGCAAAAAATTCTCGATTTTCTTACAGATTCAGAAGAGATTTGGCTTAAAATAGCTATATACAATGAAAAAGCAATAAATTTTTATCAAAAATTTGGCTTTCATATTGTTCCCGGTACTGAAGGTAAGCATAAAATAATTGAGAGAAAGTTTATTCCTACTGTTCAGATGAAAAGAAATCAGTAAAAAAATAATTTTTTCAATATCTGAGCATTGATTAACAAATTCAGAAAAAACATCAGATATGCCGAAACATTGTATTTAATTCAAAAAATATTTTTGTATCTCACAAAAAATTAATTATTTAACAATATTTCAGTTCTAACATTATTTACGATGTTTCAAATAGAAGGCAAGTTTCTAACCTTCTTGTTTTATCTTGACAAATAGCCATATAATATTATAATAAAGAAGGTGATGAAAGATGAAAAGATCAAGATCTTTAACAGCAATTACAATAGTAATTTATTTTTTGATAGCAATAGCAACTACAGTTTATTCTTTAGATTTAGTATTTGCTGTAGGCTATCTAATTATAAATTTTCTACTATGTATCGGGGGATTCTTTGACTATCTTGTTATGTAAACAGTCAAAGACCCCTTTTTTTATTTAATTTTAAAAGGGTGGTGAAGTGGTAAAAAATTTTAAAAAAAACGACAAAAAATAGTCTTTCTTAATTGTAAGTATTTTTAGATTTTATTCAGATTTTATTGCCTCTTTTTCTTCCTCTAGTTCTTTAATCTGTTTCTCCAAGTTATTTATTTTAGTTTCTATCATTTTTATTCTAGTCTCTTTCTCTGCTGGTACTTCAATTTTTTTAATTTCTTCAGACATTTTATATTTACTTAAATTAATAAAAAGATCTTTCTAAATTATAAGGGCTATTTTTAACTATTGTAAACTTTTTTAATTTGGTTAAAATATTCATTCTTGTTAAAATGGAGATAGGATTTCAGGCTAATCAATAAAAATTATGGATAAAAATCAAATTAAAAAATTAACTTCTTTTTTCTTTGAGGTCGGAACTTTAAGAAAAATACCAAGAAGTCATCAACAAGCCCTTTTAATGCAGGACTTATCTGATAATATTGCTTCTCATTCTTTTAGGGTGGCTTTAATTGGCTATTTTATGGCTGAAGAGCTAGAGGTTGATTCAGGAAGGGTGGTTAAAATGTGTCTTTTTCATGATTTGGAAGAAGCTAGAACAGGAGATCAAAACTGGATTCACAAGAATTATATTAAATCTTTTGAGGGAGAGGTTAGAGAAGACCAGGTAAAGAATTTAAATAATAAAGACGATTTTAAAAAAATATCTCGCGAATATGACGAAAGAGAGACGTTAGAATCAAAAATAGCAAAAGATGCTGATATCTTAGATCAAATGCTTCTATTAAAAGAATATGTAATGCAAGGCAATAGTGAAGCAAAAAGATGGTTAGATCGTGGGAATAAAGAGGGAGGACATGAAAATTGTTTACATACCGATTTGTCTAAAAAAATAGCCGAAGAAATTAAGAATCAGGAGCCCAGTTCTTGGTGGTCTGAAGTTTGGACTCCTCATAAAAGAAAATAATTTATGTTAATTGATCAAGTAAATATTACAGTTATAGCTGGAAGCGGAGGAGATGGGGCAGTTGGTTTTCGAAAGAAGGGTAAGGGTCCGACAGGAGGAAACGGAGGTAGGGGGGGAGATGTTTATTTAAAGGGGGTGAGAGATTTAGGAGCTCTTAGTCAGTTTAGATATAAGAAAAAAATCAAAGCGGAAGATGGTCAAGACGGAAGATCAGGATTTAGAGATGGAAAATCAGGTCAAGATATTTATTTAAATATTCCAGTTGGTACCATTGTCAGAAATATAACAAGGCAAATTCAATATGAAATTATGGAAGAGGGGCAGACTATTCTTGTTGCTAAAGGAGGTAGAGGAGGTAAGGGAAATTTTATTTTAAGGTCTTCAAGAAACGTTACCCCTAAAACAGCTCAACCTGGAAGAAAAGGAAAAAGAAATGAGTTGGGGTTAGAACTAAAGTTTATTGCTGATGTTGGCTTAATTGGGCTACCTAATGCAGGCAAGTCTAGCCTTCTTAATGAGCTAACTAATGCTAAGAGTAAGGTTGCTAATTATGCGTTTACAACCTTAGAGCCTCATTTAGGAGTCTATAATAATATAATCTTAGCCGATATTCCTGGGCTGATTAAGGGAGCCTCTAAAGGTAAGGGTTTGGGAGCAAAATTTCTTCGCCATATTGAAAGAACAAAGATTCTTTTTCATTTGGTGGCAGGAGATTCTGAAGATTTAATTAAAGACTACAAAACTATTAGAAGAGAATTAGAGAAACATAGTAAAAACCTGTTAGACAAAAAAGAAATTATTTTAATTGGTAAAAGTGATTTAATTAAAGAAAATGATTTTGGAAAAATTAGAAATAAGTTCAAAAATACTATTAAAAAAGAGGTTCTCTTTATTTCAATCTATGATTTTGATAGTATAGAAGAGATTAGGAGAATACTTGATGATTTAAAGTAAAATTATTGTTTAAAAAGCATCTTTTAATAGGTTTGCTTTTTATCTTAATTTAAGTTAAAATTAAGGGAGAAGATATGCTAAAAGACATTGAAAATAAAGCTAAAAAAGAATTAGAAAAATCAAAAAACCTTAAAGAACTTCAAGGGGTTTTTAAAGACTTTTTAGGTAAAAAAGGAGAGCTTTCTTTAGTTTTAAGGAATTTAAAAAACTTACCAGAAAAAGAAAGGGTAGAGCGGGGTAAAAAAGCCAATCAATTGAAAAAAAAGATTGAAAAAGAATTTGAAAAGAAAAAGAAAGTTTTAAGTCAAAAACCAAGTCAAAAAAGAGAAGAGTATTTTGATGTTACTATTCCAGGAGAAGAACCTGTTTTAGGACACTTACACCCAATTACTAAAACTACTAGAAGGATTATTGATATTTTTAAAAGAATGGGGTTTGAAGTGGCTGATAGCCCTGAAATAGAAACAGAATGGTATAATTTTGATGCACTTAATGTTCCTCAAGATCATCCTGCTAGAGATAATTGGGACACTTTTTGGGTTGATAGCAAAAAGAATTTACTTTTAAGGGCCCACACTTCACCTGGTCAAATTAGGTATATGGAAAACAACAATCCTCCCTTGAGGATTATTAATCCGGGTAAAGCTTTTAGACACGAAGCAACAGATGCTTCGCATGAAATGCAATTTTATCAAGTTGAAGGGCTAATGATTGATCGAGAAACATCTGCTTCTCATTTTAAAGCAGTTTTAAAACATTTTTTTGAAAGATTTTTTAATACCAAAACTAATATTCGTTTAACTCCTGACTTTTTTCCTTTTACAGAACCTTCTTTTGAAGTAGCAATGAGTTGTCTTATTTGTGGCGGTAAGGGTTGTTCTGTTTGTAAACAAACTGGTTGGATAGAATTGGCTGGGGCTGGCATGGTTCATCCTAATGTTTTAAAGAATTGTAAAATAGATCATCGAGAATGGCAGGGGTGGGCTTTTGGTATGGGAATAGACAGATTAGCCATGATGCGACATAAAATTGACGATATTCGTTTATTTCATTCTGGAGATTTAAGATTTTTAAAACAATTTTAATATGATTTTTTCTTATAATTGGTTACAAGAATACGTTAAAGATAAGTTACCAAAGCCAAAAAAGTTGGCTGATCTTTTGAGTAAACATTCTTTTGAAGTTGAAGAAGTTAAAAAGAAGAATAGTGATTTTGTTTTAGATATTGATGTCAGGCCTAATAGGGCAGGAGATTGTTTTTCTCATTTAGGAATAGCAAGAGAATGTTCCGCTATTATCGGTTCTAATTTTAAAATTCCAGAAATAAAATTTAAAGAAGATAAAAAAAATAAAACGAAAGAATTAATTAATGTAAAAGTTCAAGAAAAAGAATGCTTGAGATATACGGCAAAAGTGATTACTGGGGTTAAGGTTAAAGCGTCCCCACAATGGCTCCAGAAAAAATTAAAAGTTTGTGGCTTAAAACCAATCAATAATATTGTTGATATTATGAATTATGTAATGCTTGAAACGGGACAACCAATGCATGCTTTTGATTTAGATAAAATTGAAGGAAAAGAAATTATTGTTAGGTTTGCTCAGAAAGGAGAAAAAATGTTTTCTTTGGATAACAATGAGCTCAAATTAAATGAAAATATTTTAGTCATTGCTGACCAAAAAAAATCTGTTGCTGTTGCTGGTATTAAGGGAGGAAAAGGGCCTGGAGTTGATCAAAATACTAGTCGAATAGTTTTAGAAGCTGCCAATTTTGACTCTAAAAAAATTCGTCAAGCTTCTCGGTTATTAAAATTAAGAACAGATGCTTCTTATAGGTTTGAACATGGATTAGATTTAAATCTGACAGAAAAAGCTATTCAGAGGGCTTCTCAATTGGTTGAAGAAATTGCTCAAGGAAAAACCTCTTTAGGGGTTATAGATTACTATCCTGAAAAATCCTTACCAAAAATAATTAATTTTGATGCAAATAAAATCAAAAGACTGCTTAATATTGATGTTCCTAAAAAAGAAATTAAAAGAATTTTAAAAACCCTTGGTTTTAAAATTTTAGAAGAGAAAAAGGCTAATATGAAGATAGAAGTTCCCACCTTTCGAATAGACGTTACGATCCAAGCAGATCTAATAGAAGAAATTGGTAGAATTTATGGTTATGATCAAATACCAACTATTTCTCCTCAAGGGACTCTTCTTACTCCAATAAAAAATTTAAATATTTTTTGGGAAAATTTTGTCAAAGATAGGTTAAAAGAAAGCGGATTTACTGAGGTTTATAATTATTCTTTTATTAGTAAAGAGGATTTTGATACTTTTAATTTTGATTACAAAAAAATTTTTGAGTTAGAAAACCCTTTAAGTGAAAATTATCAATATTTATCTCCTAGTTTTATTCCTAATCTTTTAAAGAATGTTAAAGATAATTTTAGATATTATGATTATTTTAAAATTTTTGAACTAGGTAAGGTTTTTCAAAAATTTGAAAAGATAAAAGAAAAAAGATGTTTGACTGGATTAATTGCTCATAAAGGAAAAGAGGAATCTTTTTATCGTATTAAAGGGGCGGTAAGTTCTTTATTAAGGGGTATGGGCCTATCAGACTTTTACTATGATAATTATGAAATTAAGTTGAATAGCTGGAATGAAACAATTTGGGACTCTAATAAATTAGCCGAAATTAAAACAGGAGAAGAGTCAATTGGTTTAATCGGTTCTGTTTCCTCTAATCTTTTAAAATCTTTAGATATTAAAGGAAAAATTATTTTGTTTGATCTTGATTTTGAGACATTACAAAAATTAGCAACAGAGGAGCACGAATATAATCCTATTTCTTCTTACCCTAGCGCAGTCAGAGATTTATCTATTATTGTTCCACAAAAAGTCAATACAGCTGAAATTTTAAATATTATTCATAGAACAGGTAAGGAACTTATTAGAGATGTTGATTTGTTTGATATTTATCAAGGAGAAAACTTACCAGAAGGAGAAAAAAGTTTAGCTTTTCATATTGTTTATCAATCTAAAAAGGAAACCTTATCTTCTCAAGAAATTAAAAAATTACATGAAAAAATTATTAAAAATTTAGAAAAAAATATTAATTGGAAAGTAAGAAAATAATTATGGCAAAAAAGAAAAAATCAAATTATACGGCAAAAGACATTCAGGTTTTAAAAGGGTTAACTCCAATTAGAAAAAGGCCTGGAATGTATATAGGGTCAACAGGATCTCAAGGATTACATCATCTTATTGTTGAGGTTGTTGGAAACAGCATTGATGAGGCGATTATGGGTTATTGTGATGAGGTTAAGGTTTCTTTCTTACCGAAGAATAGGATCTTAATTGAGGATAATGGAAGAGGAATTCCGGTTGATAAACATTCTCAAACTAAAAAATCAGCTTTGGAGACCATTATGACCACTCTTCATGCTGGAGGTAAGTTTGGGAGTAAGGCCTATGACTCAACAGGAGGATTACATGGTGTTGGAATTTCAGTAGTTTCGGCTTTATCAGAATATATGCAGGTTACTGTTTGTCGTGATGGTTATAAATATACCCAAGAATATTCAAAAGGAAAAGCTACCAGTAAGCTGAAGAAGGTAGGGAAGTGCAAGGGAAGCGGAACAACTATTTTATTTGAGCCAGACCCTACAATATTCCGTAATTTAAAGTTTAATAAGAAAAAGATTATTAATTATTTACGTCAGCAAGCCTATTTAACTAAGGGATTAAAAATTGTTTTTAAAGATGAAACAATAAAACCTACCTATGATTATGTTTTCTATTTCGAAGGGGGGATTGTCTCTTATCTAAAATATTTAATTGGTAGTAAGAAATTAGTTAATAAAGATGTTTTTTATTGCCATGATGGGGAAGAGGGAATTTTAGTTGAATGTGCTTTTATTTATACTGATGACTACGAAACTTCTGAAAATACTTTTGTAAATAATATTTGTACTCATGAGGGAGGAACACATCTGACTGGCTTTAGAAGTGCCTTGACCAGAACCGTTAATGATTATGCTAGAAGTAACGGGTTTTTAAAAGAAAAAGAACCTAATTTTAGCGGAAGAGATGTGAGGGAGGGATTAACTGCTATTGTTTCCGTTAAGGTTCCAGAACCTCAGTTTGAAGGACAGACAAAAGGTAAGCTGGGTAATCCTGAAGCTAAAACAGCCGTAGAAAGAGTTGTT
This sequence comes from uncultured Candidatus Saccharibacteria bacterium, assembly GCA_964548875.1. Classification (GTDB taxonomy): domain Bacteria; phylum Patescibacteriota; class Minisyncoccia; order Minisyncoccales; family JANBVM01; genus CAYSZX01. The sequence goes on from CAZJSP010000003.1 coordinate 7,774, forward strand.
AATACAGCTTTGTTAGATTTTCTTGAGAGAAACCCTCAAAATGCTAAAAAAATTATTAGTAAATTTATTCTTACTCAGAAAGCAAGAAAAGCAGCTAAAGCAGCCAAAGACACTATTTTAAAGAAAAAATTATTAAAAGGGTTGGCTTTACCTGGAAAATTAGCTGGCTGTACTTCAAGAGAGCCAGAAAAATCAGAACTTTACATTGTAGAGGGTCAATCAGCTGGAGGCAGTTCTCGACAAGCTAGAGATCGTCATTTTCAAGCCATCCTTCCCTTAAGAGGAAAAATACTAAATGTAGAAAGAGCTCGTCTTGACCGAATCTTAAATTCAAAAGAAATTAAATCTTTAGTTATTGCTTTAGGGACAGCCATATCTGATGATTTTGATATTGAAAAATTAAGATATCATAAAATTATTATTATGTGTGATGCTGATTCTGATGGTAATCATATTAAGACCTTACTTCTAACTTTATTCTATCGTTACTTTAGGCCACTAATTGATAATGGCCACATTTATGTTGCCTGTCCTCCTCTTTATAAAATAAAAGCAGGTAAAAAAAGAATCTATGCCTTTACAGAAAAGGAAAAATTAGATATTTTAAAGAAACTAGGAGATGTTAAAAAATCTATTCAAAGATACAAGGGATTAGGTGAAATGAATCCAGGAGAACTTTGGAAAACAACAATGAATCCCGAAAATAGGAAATTATTAAAAGTAACAGTTGAAGAGGCTAGAGAAGCAGATAAGATTTTTGACACTTTAATGGGAAAGGAAGTCTCCTTAAGAAAAAAGTTTATTCAAAATTATGCAGAGAAGGTGCAGAACCTTGATGTTTAATTAAATTATTATGCAATCTAATAATGTTTTAGTAAAAATTGGAAGCTTCTTAAATGAAGTAAAGGTTGAAATGAAAAAAGTAGAATGGCTAACAACAAAACAGACAATAAATAGTACTATTGTGGTTCTTGCTATTTCCTTGGTTGTCGCTACTTTTTTAGGTGGGCTTGATTATATTTTTAGTCAATTACTGAACTTATTTATTTAAATGAAAAAAGATACAAGAAAACAAGACAGGAATTGGTATGTTTTACATACCTATTCTGGTTACGAAGATTCGGTTGCTAAAAACCTTAAACAAAGAATCGAATCTTTAGAGATGGAAGACAAAATATTTGATGTGGTTGTTCCTAAAGAAAAAAAGATTAAAATTAAAAATGGTAAAAGAAAAGTTGTTGAGGAAAAAATATATCCAGGTTATGTTTTGGTTGAAATGATTGTTACTGAAGACTCCTGGTACGTTGTTAGAAACACCCCCAATGTAACGGGCTTTGTTGGGTCGGGGACAACACCAGTTCCAGTTTCTCAGTCAGAAATCGATCATCTAAAAAAGAGGATGGAGGTTGAAGAGCCTAAACCTAAGATTACAGTTAAGCCTGGAGAATTAGTAAAAATTACTGATGGTCCCTTTAAAGGTTTTGAAGGAAAGGTTTCAGAGGTAGATGAAGATCGAGAAAAAATTAAAGTATTAGTTAATATGTTTGGAAGAGACACCCCAGTCGAACTTGACTCTCTTCAAATTAAAAAATTTTAAATAAATTATGGCTAAAAAAGTTAAATCTGTTATTAAACTACAAATCCCAGCTGGAAAAGCTAATCCAGCCCCTCCTGTCGGTCCAGCTTTGGCCCCGCACGGCTTAAATATGGCAGAGATTTGTCAAAAATTTAATAATATTACTAAAGATAAAAAAGGTATTATTCCGACAGTTATTACTATTTACGAAGATAAAAGTTACGATCTTAAAGTTAAAGAGCCTTTAACTGCTGATTTAATTAAAAAAGCAGCAAACATTGAAAAAGGATCAGGAGAGCCAAACAAGAAAAAAGTAGGAAAAATTACAAAAAAACAATTAGAAGAAATAGCTAAAGAGAAAATGCCTGACTTAAATACTACTAATTTAAAACAGGCAATGAAAATTGTAGCTGCTACAGCTAAAAATATGGGGGTAGAAATTAAATAAATTTATGGCCCAAAGACCATCTAAAGATAGATATTATCTCGACATAGCAAAACAAGTTGCTCAAAGATCAACTTGTTTTCGAGTAAAAGGAGGAGCAATTATTGTTAGAAATGACACAATAGTTTCAACTGGCTATATTGGAGCTCCAAGAAAAACTAAAGATTGTATTACAAGGGGTGATTGCTTAAGAAGAGAAATGAACATTCCGCACGGGGAAAGATATGAGCTTTGCAGAAGTGTTCATTGCGAACAAAATGCAATTATTAATGCTGCTAGATCAGGAGCAAGTGTTATAGATGGAGACTTATTTCTTTATGGAGAAAGAGAAGAAAACAAGCCGATTGATTTTTTTCCTTGTTTTATTTGTAAGAAAATGATTATTAATGCTGGAATAAATAGGGTAGTTTCTTCTTTAGAAAACGGGGAATTAAAGATTTTCAAAGTTGAAGAATGGGTAAAAGATTGGACCGAAAAAGACATGCTTGATGATCAATATAAATATGGAGAAAGTCAGAATAAAAAATAATTTAATCAATGGTTAATAAAAAAGGCAAATTAATTGTTTTTGAAGGTATAGATGGTTCTGGTAAATCAACCCAAAGTAAACTTTTTAAAAGATACTTAGAAAAACAGGGGGAGGAGGTTATTGAAATTAGTTTTCCTCAATATGGTAAAAAAAGTGCTGGTTTAATAGAAGAATATTTAAAGGGGGTTTATGGAAGCGCTGAGGAAGTTGGACCTTACAGAGCTTCTATTTTTTTTGCTTGCGATAGATATGACGCTTCTTTTCAAATTAAAGAATGGTTAGAAAAGGGTAAAATTGTAATTGCTGATCGCTATGTTTCATCTAATGCGGGCCATCAAGGAGGAAAGATTAATAATCCTCAAGAAAGAACTAATTTTTTAAAATAGCTATATAATTTAGAATATAATATTTTTCAAATTCCAAGGCCTGATATTGTTTTTATTCTAAAAACTTCCTCTAAAATTGCTAAAAAAATGTCAGGGAAAATTATTGATGAAGAAAAAAAGAGAAAAAAATCATCTTTTCTTGGAAAAAAGAAAAGAGATATTCATGAAATTAATCTTAAGCATCTAGACAATGCTTTAAAATCCTATTTGGAATTAGCTCGAGAATTTCCAGACAATTTTAAAGTAATAGAATGTTTAAAAGAAGGGGAGCTGCTGTCCATTGAAGAAGTTTATAATAAATTAATAAAAGAATATAATAAATAATATGGCAAACATTCTTCAAAAAAAAGGTTCTCATAAAATTTTAGCTATTATGGCTGGAATAGACGAAACAGCTTTAGAATTAATTGAGAGGGCGGGAAGAACAGCTTATCAGAGCAGAGATAAAATTAATAAAGGTTCAGCTGATAAGTTTGTAGAAATGATCAGAAAAAGAGGCCATGAAAGTGTTTTAGAGCATTCAGCAATGACGGTTGAATTTAATAATGTTTCTCGAGGTTTTACTCATGAGCTTGTAAGGCATAGATTGGCTAGCTTCACTCAGGAATCAACTCGTTATGTTGATGAAAGTGATTTTAATGCCATTATTCCTCCAACAAAAGACAAAGATAAAAAACTGGTTGAAATTGAACTACCAAACAAAGAAAAAATTAAGGTTTCTTTTCAAGATTGGGCGGATCTAAATGAACAAATGTATCGAGGCCTTAGAAAGGAAGGTTGGCCCTGTGAAGACGCAAGACAAATTTTACCAATTGGAATTAAGTCTCAAATTGTTATTACTGCTAATTTCAGAGAATGGAGGCATATTTTTAAATTAAGAACAAATCCTCGGGCTCATTGGGAAATTAGGGGAGTAATGACTAATCTTTTAAAAGAGGTGAAAAAAATTATCCCTATTGTTTTTGAAGATATTCAAATTAAAAATGGAACTAGAAAATAGAGATCCAACCATTTATCAACTAATTGAAAAAGAAATTCTTCGTCAAAAAGAAGGTATTGGTTTAATTGCTTCGGAGAATTATGCAAGCCCGGCTGTTTTAAAAGCCGTTGGTACTCCCTTAAGCAATAAATATTCTGAGGGATATCCCTTTAAAAGGTATTATGGGGGGAACCAATTTATTGACGAAATAGAAAATTTAGCAATTGAAAGAGCTAAAAAACTATTTGATGCAGAGCATGCGAATGTTCAGCCTCATTCTGGCTCTCAAGCTAATGCTGCCGTTTATTTGGCCCTTCTTAATCCAGGGGACAAGGTTTTAGGTTTTGATTTAAATGCAGGAGGACATTTAACTCATGGCTCTTCAGTTAACTTCTCAGGAAGACTCTATGATTTTAAGCATTACGGAGTAGATAAAATAACTGAAATGTTAGACTATGATGAAATTGAAGAAATAGCTTTAAGTTTTAAACCAAAGTTGATTATTGCTTCAACTACTGCCTACTCTAGAATTCTTGATTTTAAAAAATTTAAAGAAATTGCTAAAAAAGTTAATGCTTATTTAATGGCCGATATTGCTCATATCGCTGGCCTTGTTGTAACCGACCTTCACCCCTCTCCTTTCCCTTATTGTGATGTTGTGACTAGTACAACTCATAAAACATTAAGAGGGCCTAGGGGGGCGCTTATCCTCTCTAAAAGAGAATTAGCAGATACTATTGACAAGGCTGTTTTCCCTGGAACTCAAGGAGGACCCTTTGAAAATGTTATAGCGGGTAAAGCAGTTTGCTTTTTAGAAGCGATGCAAAAATCATTTCGTGAATATCAAGCTACTGTTTTGTCTAATGCAAAGGCTATGGTGAATGAGTTTCAGAAGCAAGGAGTGAGAGTTGTAAGTAGGGGAACCGATAATCATTTATTTATAATAGACATTTCTCAGTTTAATTTGAGCTCTCGTTTAATACAAGATGAACTAGAGAAATCAGGAATTTATGTTAATAAAAACACAATTCCTTTTGATCAAAAATCTCCTTTTGATCCTTCAGGAATCAGAATGGGAACTCCTTCCATAACTACTAGGGGAATGGGTGAGCAGGAAAGCAGAGAAATTGTTAGACTAATTGTTAGATTGATTAAAAATCTACATAGACCAAAGATTAAAAAAGAAGTTAAGGAAAAGGTAAAAGATATTTGTAGTTCTTTTCCTATTTATGAGAATTTAAATTGGTAGAAATGAAAAAAAAGATATTTAAACCAGTTATTGGTCTTGAAATTCATTCTGAACTAAAAACAAAATCTAAAATGTTTTGTTCTTGTCCAAATGATTTTAACTCTGAGCCGAATAAAAATATTTGCCCTCTTTGTCTTGGTCATCCAGGAACTTTACCGGTAATTAATCAAGAAGCCGTTAAGCAAGTCATTAAGGCTGGGCTGGCTTTGAATTGTGAAATTGCTGAAGTGTCAAAGTTTGATAGAAAAAACTATTTTTATCCTGATCTACCCAAAGGGTATCAGATTTCTCAATATGATATGCCTTTTTGTAAAAATGGTTTTTTAAAAATTAATAATAAAAAAATTAGAATTAGAAGGATTCATTTAGAGGAAGATGCGGGCAAACTTATTCATACTCATCAAAATTACAGTTTAGTTGATTTTAATAGGGCGGGAGTTCCTTTGATGGAGCTAGTAACTGAGCCCGATATTTATTCAGCTGAGGAAGCTATTTCTTTTGCTAAAGAATTACAATTGATTTTACGTTATTTAGATATTTCAGAAGCTGATATGGAAAAAGGACAAATGAGAATTGAGGTTAATATTTCCCTTTCTCAATCTTCAGGGAAGCCAGATTTATCAGGAACCAGAATTGAGGTTAAGAATTTAAATTCTTTTAAATCTGTAGAGGGAGCAATTGAATATGAAATTAAAAGACAATCAAGAGTTTTAGAAAAAGGGAAGAAAATTATTCAGGCTACTAGAGGTTGGGACGCTGACAAAAGAAAAACTATTGATCAGAGAAAAAAAGAAGACGCTCATGATTATCGCTATCTTCCAGAACCAGACTTATTACCTCTTATTTTTTCAAAAGAAGACATTGAAAGTATTAGGAAAGATGTTCCTGAATTACCCCAAGAAAAAAGAATTAGGTTTAAAAATATTTACCAATTAAAAGAAGATGATGTTGAATTTTTTATTCAAAATATAGAAATTGGATCTTTCTTTGAAAGGGTTATTGATATTTTTAATAAAAAGAAAAAAAAGAATTTTAATAATTTGGTTCAGTTAACAGCTAATTATTTAATTAGTGATTTGCAAGGGCTACTTAATCAAAGCGAGGACATAGAAGAAATTTTATTCTCTCCAGATTCTTTTGCTGAGTTTATCCAACTAATTAATAGTAAAGAAATTTCTAGTAAAATTGCTAAAAAAGTTCTTGCTAAAATGTTTCGGACAGGCAAAAAACCTTCTTTGATTATTAAGAAAGAGGGTTTGAAAAAAATGAATGATAAGGAAGAAATAAACGAGGTTGTTCAAAAAGTTTTCAAGGAAAACTCTAAAGCAGTTTCTGATTTCCGTTCAGGTAAAGAGAATGCCTTTAACTTCTTAATTGGACAAGTTATGGCTAAAACTCGAGGTAGAGCTAACTTAGAAAAAGTTAAAAAAGTATTAAAAGAAGAGTTAAAAAATTAATTTATTTGACCTGTTAAAATTTTCTTGTTACACTTTTATTATATGAAAACTAGAATTTCGCAAAAATATTATTACCACTACAACTTTCCCTTAGAAAGTTAGTTTTGGCTTACTTGCGAAAAATAATACTATCAAAACAACTAACTTTCTAACGAAAGTTAGTTTTTAATTATAAAAAATATGAAAAAAATAATTATTTTTGACTTTAATAGAACAATTTATGATCCAATTCAAGATAAGATTGAAGAAAATCTAGATTCTATTTTAAAAAACTTAATTGATAAAGGATACGCCTTATATCTTGTAAGTCATGGAATAGCCAGCGACAAAAGCTTTATTGAAGAATTTAAAATCATTAATTTTTTTGAAGAAACTTATGTCACTAGAAATAAAAAGAAAGCCTTTGAAAGAATTTTAGATAAAAGTGAGGCTCAACCAGAATATAGTTTTGTTATTGGCGACAGGATTGAGGCAGAAATTAGAATCGGGAACATTTTAGGATTTAATACGGTTTGGTTTAGAAAGGGTAAGCTTAAAAATAGAAGGGGAGAAGGTAGGGACGAAAAAGCGAATTATGTGATTGGTGATTTAAATGAATTAAATAATTTAATTAATTAGTTCGTTAACAAATCGTTTAGCAATAGGAAACTGAAGATAGCTGTCTTTAGTTTCCTGTTGCTAAATGCAGCAGGAGGAGTGATTTGAATGAAACAACTATTAAAGAAGTTAAAAAAATGCTTCCCCTATAAGGGAAAGCAGTCTAAAGCATTATTTCAGGCTAACGCCTGATAATGCTAGGCTCCCTCTTTCAGAACGACAATTAGTCCAACTCAAAAGAGCACTATATTTAGTGCTCAGAGGGCTTGGGGCTATGGAAAGAATAGCCGGCACCCCTGGAACAATTCATGATCCAGAAGGGCGGTGGAGGTGTTACAGAAGAATAACACTTAAGCCTGTACCAAGGAGAAATAGAAAATATTTTTCCTCCCTGCAAAATTTTACCTTCCCAAACGACCTTCCAGAAATTATTAAGGTAGACTTAGTGATTTCTAGAGAAGGAGAGGTTAGAATATGTAAGATTGATGCTCACAATCCTAACGGGATGGGGTATACGGCATTGGCAAGAGAGATGCATAATGCTAAACATCCCTCTTCAAAGCCTGGTTTTGGGATCCTTGAAGCGATAAAAAATCGAATAGATCCTGGAGAACGCTATATAATAGTCCTTCCACAAAAGGGAACTTTTTATGTTCCCGAGAATAAATTTATCGTGGAGGACTCAAAAAGATGGGAGTAAAATCTCGTCTTTTTGTGGACTCTGGTGGTAGTTTACCTTTAAGAGGAAACGACACCATAAGGAATATGCCTTTTGGTTTATCTGATCCTCTCTATATGAGTTTAATTAAAGGTTATAAAAAGGGGTTAAATTTTTAATCCCTCCTCGACTTTTTCTAGGGTCAAAATCCATTCTTTCTATTATTAGAAATGACGATAGAAATGAGTGGATTGAACACTCTTTAAGAAGCTTTATAGATCTAAAAGCATTAAGGCTTCTACGAGAATTGATTCCTTCGACTTATTATTCCTCTATCCCTCCAATGGTTACATACGAAAACCATTAGGAGGGGCAGGGATGAGCGGTGTGATTTTCCCATGGGAAAAACCATTTAGTTTTTATCCAGGGAAGAATTATATTGCTCAAGAGTATATTCCTTTAAGAAGAAAGGAATATTCTTACTGGGAAAAAGATGGAAATCTTGAAGTAGATAAATTTTACGAAAGATTTACCATCTGGCTCTCAAAGGGGGGTTTGGCGGACTGGGTTGTGACCGCCAGAACAAGCCCCAAAGTTCATGGGGCCACAGACTGCTTACAGATATAAAAAAAGAGGGAATAGAAACGGGCGATTCAAAGGATTCCCGGTTACTTTTCCCTCTCTATTTTTTTATCTAAAATCAGCAGTTACTGCAAATATTTTTTAGTAATTATTCTTTAAAAAAACCTTAATTAATTTTTCTGCTTTTTTAGATTTTTTTACCCATTGAATTTCTTTATCCTTTTTAAACCAAGTTTTTTGACGTTTACTAAACTGTAAGGTATGTAGAATAATCTTTTCTTTTATTTTTTTTCTATCTTCTTTTGTTAAATTAAAATCAGGATAATAGGGGAACCATTCCTGGTAACCTATTATTTCTAGAGAGGCAGAGGGCCCTATTTTTCTTATAATTCCAATAGCTTCTTTTTCTAGTCCTTCCTTAAACATTTTCTCAACTCTTTGAGTAATTCTTTTTTCTAAGTTTTCTTTTTTAGGCTTAATTCCAATTTTTAAAACGTCAAATAAGGCGTCTTTTTTATTTCTTTGTTCCCAATAGGGTTGGCCTGTTTCCCTACAAACCTCTATAGCCCTTATTACTCTCCTTTTGTTTTTTCGATCGATTTTTTCAAAACCTTTAGGATCAAGTTTTTGATAAATAGTATTTAATTCTTTTAACGATTTTTTTTCTAATTTTTTTCTTAAATCTTGATTGGGAGAAACTTCTGCAAGAGAAAAATTGCTTGTAAGTGCTTTTAAATAAAGACCGGTTCCTCCCACTAAAAAGGGTTGTTTGCCTTTTCTAATAACCTTTTTAATGGCTTTAAGGGCAAGATTTTTATAAACACCAACATTAAAGTCTTCTTTTAAAGAAATACAGTCAATTAGGTGATGGTTAACAGTTCTTTGTTCTTTTTGGCTTGGCTTATCAGTTCCGATACCAATTTCCTTATAAACCTGTTTTGAGTCAGCAGAAATGATTTCTCCATTAAATTTTTGAGCTAAATTAATAGCCATTTTTGTTTTGCCTGAAGCAGTAGGCCCTAGAATAACAATCAGCTTAGGTAGTTGTTTTTTTCCTTTTAATCCCCAAGGATAAGCTTCTTCAATTTTTACCTTTATTATCTCTCCTAAGTTAATGCTTTGATTGCTTCTAATTCTTACTGTTTTGTAGGTTCGACTCTTACCAAAAGCGTATTTTTTTGTTTTCTTATTTATTAAAATTTTAATAGTTTTGCCTATGTATTTCTTGTTATTTCTTAAAGCGCTTTTTTCTAAAACTTTTGTTAATTTATTTTGTCTTCTCTGCTTTTCTTGAAGAGAAACTTGTTTCTTCATTTTTTCTGCTTCAGTTCCTTTTCTTTCTGAATATTTTGCTATATAGGCCATATCAAAACCTATTTCTTGAAAAAGACTTAATGTGTCTTTAAATTGCTTTTTTGTTTCTCCTGGAAAACCAACAATAATATCGGTTGATATCGCAATATTGGGCACTTTTTTTCTAAGACTTCGAATTATTTTCTTATAGTCTTCAACCGTATAATTTCTATTCATTGCTTTTAAAATTTCATTATTACCAGACTGTATAGGAATATTTAAGTATTCTCCCAATTTTTCTGTTACTGCAATTTGGTTAATTAACTTTTTAGAAAAGTTTTTAGGATGAGGACTAGTAAACCTAATCCAAAAATTTCCTTTTGTTTGATCTATTTTTTTTAAAATTTCAGGAAAGTCTATTTTTTTATTACTAGGAGAAAGATAATCATTAACATTTTCTCCCAAAAGCCATATTTCTTTTGCTCCATTTTTAATGCTCTCTTTTACATCTTTAATAATGTTTTGATGTTTTCGACAAATAAGAGGGCCTCTGGTATAGGGGACAACACAATAAGTACAAAAATTATTGCAACCAGAGGAAATAGGAATGAGAGCAGAGTGTTTGTTTTGAGAAAGAGAATTAATGTTGCAATAATTCATTGCAAGTTCTTTATTAAAACCCTTATCTCTTGGATTAAAAAAAGGATAATACTGTTTTTTTTGAATTATTTGGGGCCATCGCTGAAGAGTTTTAATTGGTAGAATAAAATTAAAGTATTTTTTAAGTTTCAATCTGTCTTTTTCCAGCAAACAACCAGTTAAAAGGGTTTTTAGTTTTTTATTCTTTTTCTTTATCTTTTCAAATTTAGAGGCAAAACCTCTTAATCTGTCAATAGCAGACTGCCTTATTGAGCAAGCATTAACTATAATTAAATCGGCATCTTTCGCTGAGGAAGCAGGTTGATAGTTGTTTTCTTCTAAGATTCGGGTTATTTTTTCTGAATCAGATTCGTTTTGCTGGCAACCATAGGTAAGAATAAAATATTTCTTCATGTTTTTATTTATAGTAAATAATTATTTTTCTCAAACAAAAAACAGTCTTTTCGACTGTTTTCTATTTAAAGATCGATATCTATCAAACCACTTTGAGATTCTTCCTCCTGATTTAAATTTTTTAATTGAATTTCAGCTGAACAGTTAACCCATCCCTCAGGAACATCACAAGGGGTGGGGAAGTAAACGCATTCTCCTCCGGCTGGATCTTGAGCTGGTGTAATAACCTGGATACACATAATTGATCCATCTGTATTTGAAGAAAAAACACACTCCCCATCAACACATTTTACTTTTTCTGAAGATGATCCATCGGGAAGGGGACAATCTTGATCTGTTTGGCATTCAAACTTTTTACTTGGTTCTTCACAAATACTATAACTTCTGCTTATTCTTATTTCTTGCAATCCATTACAACATTCTTGGTGGGTAGGACCTAAAACAGGATTTCTATTAACTTCTTCTCCTTCGTTAGCGCAAGGCAATTCAGTTTGACATTCTCCTCTGTAAAGAATTTCAACATTAGCCTTTTGGGCCTCACAAATATTTTGATAGGTATTTCCGTCTTCTCCACAAACTGGAACAAAAATACTGGTACAGCTAATCTCTGAACCATCGTCTGTTTTATAGCCCCCAACTGTCTGGATTAAACTTTTTATATTGTTTGATAAGGATTGGCTAGATCTTATTTCGATGAAAGCATCAATATAATCTCCTTTTTCAAAATATTCTTGAGCCTTTTCTAAATCTATTTCCGATTCTTCTACTAATTCGAATACTTCTGGGAATATTGATTTATTTAAGCCCTTTTCAAGAATTAAAGATTTAATCCCCTCTATTAAGTCATCGCCATAATCAATCTTTTCTACAACTGAATTCTCATCAGCTCCTGTTTGCTCTTTTATTTTTTGAAGATAGCTGTCTCTGACATTATTAATTATCTCTTTTGTATCCTCTCTTAATATTTTTCCTTTTAAATTATCAATAATATTAAGAATAATTTCTTGGTCTTCATCAATTTTTTCAATATATTCTTTTAATTGGCTTTGGTTTTCACTAGACAGACCCTCTAAAGAAGACTTTAGCTTTTCTATTCTTTCTTCTTTTTTCTCCTCTATTTTTTCTTGATATTCTGAAGGTAAATTTTCTTTTACTTTTTCTAAGATTCTTATATTTTTGATTTCGTCAAAGCTTCCGCTATCTATATTGTTAAAGGCTTCATTGATAGTTTCAGGAATATTAGAAACCCCCTGAACCTTGATTAAGATATTTTGAAAGCTTTCTAAATTGTTACTTCTAACCTCTCTTATCCTTTCTAAAGATTTTTCTGGAATATTATCTTCTAGCTTTTCTAGTATTCTTTGATGAAGAATTTGTTGTTGAGAATATTCTTCGGAAAAATTTTTAACTTGTTCATTGTTTTCAGCTTGTTCTTGGATTTTATTAGTGGCTTTTTCTGTTTTCTCAATTCTTGATTGATATGAAGATATTGTTTTTTCAATTAAATCTTCATTTGATTCCATTTCAACTATTTTTCTTAATTCAAGTAGTTTCTCATTTGCAAATTGAAACTCAAGCTCTGCTTTTTTAACAGAATCAAAAGTAAGAATTGATCTTACATTTCTAGTCCAATCCCTAATAAAATAAAAAGGGTGATTAGGTAGAACATTTGGTTCTCCTACTCCTAAATCAGAAGACTGAACCTGATACTCAGGAATAAAGTTCTCAGCCTCTAAGAAAGATATTGGTAAGCTTAAAATTAAGGAAAAAATCAGGAATGTAAAAATAAGTTTTTTCATTTTTTTTAATATTTTATTATTAGGATAATTCGACTATCTTTTTTTGTTTAGATCTATTTTTCTTTTTTTAATAAATTCTTTTAATTTCATTGGACCTAAATTCTTACCTTGGAATCTTGGACTAACAGATTTATTTTTTACTTCTCTTTCTCCAACAATCAAAAGGTAAGGAACTTTTTGTATTTCCCCTTTTTTTATTTTCTTGGAAAGAGTTTCATCTTCATCCTTCAAGACTGAACGAAAACCATTGTCTAGTAGTTCTTTTTGAACATCTTTAGCTCTTTTAGATTGTTTAGAGCTAATTGGAATAACCCATATTTGTTCAGGCGACAACCAAAAAGGTAGATTGCCAGCATAATTTTCCAACAACACCCCTAAAAATCTTTCAATTGATCCAAATAAAGCTCGATGAATCATATAGGGTCTTTTTTCTTTGCCTTTTTGATTAATGTAAGTCATGTCAAATCTTTCTGGAAGATTAAAATCTACTTGTATAGTAGTACATTGATGCTCTCTTTTTAAAGAATCTTTAACTTTAATATCGATTTTAGGACCATAAAAAGCACCTCCTCCTTTATCGGTAAGAAAGTCGATTTTATTGTCCTTAAGAGTTTTCTTAAGGGCTTGAGTAGCCTTTTTCCACTTATTTTCTGACCCAACATATTTATCAGGACGGGTTGAAAGATAAACCTTAAATTCTTTAAATCCAAAAACCCTGAATATTTTAAAACTTTGTTTAAGCAGTTCTTCAATTTCTTGAAAAAGATCTTTTTCTGAACACCAGATATGGGCATCGTCTTGAGTAAAGCCTCTTACTCTAGTCAGGCCATGTAATTCCCCTGATTTTTCATATCTATAAACTGTTCCAAATTCTGCATACTTAATTGGCAGGTCCTTGTAGCTTCTAATTTCACTCTGATAAACCTTGATATGAAAAGGGCAATTCATCGGTTTGATTAAATATTGGTCTTTTTCAACATCCATAGGAGAAAAAAGACTTTCTTGATAAAAGTTCCAATGGCCGGAAGCTTTCCAAAGATCAACTTTTCCAATATGAGGAGAAATCAACCACTTGTAACCTTTTTGAGTTAATTCTTCTCTTAAATAGTTTTTCATTATTTGAATTATTTTCGCTCCATTTGGTTGCCAAATAGGAAGACCAGGCCCAACTTCTTCATCAAACAAAAACAATTTTAATTTTTTACCTAAAATTCTGTGATCTCTTTTTTTAGCCTCCTCTTGATTTTTTAAATAATTCTTTAATTCTTTTTTTGTTTCAAATCCTACTCCATATATTCGAGTTAGCATTTTTCTGTTCTCATCTCCTTTCCAATAAGCTCCGGCTATTCTAGTTAATTTAAAAGACTGAGGATTAATTTCTTCAGTTGATTTAACGTGAGGGCCCCTACAAAGATCAATAAAATCAGAGCTTTGATAAAAACTAGGAGTTTCTTCCATTTCTCTTATCAATTCTTTTTTATAGGGTTGATCTTTAAATTCTTTCTTTATTTCTTCTTTAGAAAGCTTAACTTTTCTGAAGGTAATATTCTTTTTAATATTTTGCCTCATTTTATTTTCAATTTCATCTAAATCTGTTTCACTAATTGGTTTAGAAAATTCAAAATCATAGTAAAAACCATCTTCTATGGCAGGACCTATAGCAAGCTTTACGTTAGGGTATATTTCTTTTATAGATAAAGCCAAGATATGGGCTAATGAATGACGAATTTTTTCTATTTTTTTAGACATACTAATATTTTATCATAATTTTATTATTTTACTTAAAATAAAACCCCTTCAAAAAGAGGTTAGTTAATTATTAAATAAAATTTCAACCAACCTCTTCTTAGAAAGGGTTCTTAGTGGTTATTTTAATTTTATAAACAAAAATCATATTTCGTAATTATAATCAAAAATAATGGTTATGGCAAATTAAATTTCTTTAATTTCTTCAATTTCATTACAAAGAATTTTTGGTGAATCTTCTTTTTTATCAATAGTTCCTGAAATTAAAACAATATTATTTTCTTTAATTAGATGGGAGTTCTCTTCAAACACTGATGGAAAAACAACAACCTCAACTCGGCCAGAAAAATCTTCTAAGGTTAAAAAACACATTGGTCTTTTGCTTTTTTTAGTAATAATTCTATTAATTTTTAGAATAATGCCTCCAACCGTTACATGGCGATCTGGGACAGAGTTTAAATTAGAGATTTTAACAGCCCTCTTTTCAATAATATTTTTAAAATCATCTAGGGGATGAGAACTAATAAAAAGACCTAAAAGATTTTTTTCCCACAATAATTTTTCTTCTTTAGTTGCTGGTTCAGTTGGTTCAAGATTAATTTTCTCATCAAACTTCATTCCAGCAAAAAGAGCTTTTTGACCACTATTCTTTCTTTTTTCTTTTTCTCGACTTCTTTCAACGATAGTAGGGATATTTGAAAGAAGAGTATTTCTTTCAGCAAAATTATCAAATGCTCCAGCCTTAATTAAGCTTTCTAAAGCTCTCTTATTTAAATTACGAGGACTTATCCTTGAAGCAAAATCATTAATTGATTGAAAGGTTCCGTTTTCCTTTCTCTCTTGAATAATGGATTCAACTATTTTAGCTCCTACATTCTTAACGGCTAAAAGACCAAAACGAATCTGATTTGTTTTAGGTACAACTGTAAAATTCCTCCAACTCTCATTAATGTCCGGTGGAAGAACCTCAAGGTTCATTTTTTCACACTCTTTAATTAGGTCTCCAACTCTTTCATTGTCTGAACCAACTGATGTTAAAAGAGCGGCCATAAATTCAATTGGATAATTAGCCTTTAAATAGGCTGTTTGATAAGCAATAAAAGCATAAGCGCAACTGTGTGAATTATGAACAATAAAATCATTGGCAAGAAAATTATGAGTATCCTTTATTGTTAAGTCATATGTTTCTTGTTTACCTATTGGTGTAATCTCTAAAATTTCATCCCAATAAACATCAGAATGGGCAAGATCAAGAACTGGTTTTGAAGAGTTTTGAGGAAGAGCTCTTCCGATAATTTCTAAAGTTTCTCTTGAATATCCTTTTTTGTTTTTATCTATCCATAATAATTTTTTAGAAAATCCATGCTTTTCGGCAAATTCTGTAAAATTATAGCCAGCTTGAACTATTTTTTCTCTTATTTTTTCTCTTATTTCAATAGGGATGATGTCTTTGCTTCCTTTGACGCTCCATTTTTTAATTTTTCCGTTAGTAGTTAAGTATTGCTTAATAGCCCCATCTAAGTCTTGTTTTTTCTTTCCAATAAGGTGTGATCTAATTACCCTGGAGAAGTTTTTTATATTTCTATATTGATTTATGGTTAAGATATAATCTTTTTTAACTTTTATTTTTCCTTTATTCTTGTACTTATTTTTTTTCTGATGAAGAGAAGCAACAACACCTAATCTTAAAAGAAGATGTTGAATTTGTTTAGCTAGACTTAGAGAAGGGGTGGTGTAAAAAATCTGAGGACATTTTCTTTTTAAATTAATAGATCCATTTTTTTGAAAAGTTTTAGCCAAAAGAATCGTAATTTGTCGTTTATTGAGACGGAACACGAATTCAGGGAAAGATTTTTCGGTGGGTTTTTTATTATATATTCCTATTTTACGCATCCACTCTATTGCTTCAGAGGCTTTTTTCAAATTAACTCTCTCTATATAAAAAGAATTTTCTTGCTTGTTAAAAGCGACTTTTGTGTTTTTAAACTTTTCTAGTGATTTTTTATAATCTTGAATTGTTTTATTGTTATCAGAATAGAAATAGAATTCACGGGAATAGTAAGGGCTATTTTCTGCAATCATATATCCTAATACAGCAAGTTGGTAGTCTTTTATATTGGCAATTCCCTTATTATTAATAGAAATTTCTCTTGCCAAGCCAATCCTGTCTCCTTTTTTTATGTTCTCAAGTTTTTCCCATCCCTTAATTGTAAGAAAAGGATGGTTTGAAGTTGATTTAATTTCTTTTCCTAGTCTGGTTTTTATTTTATAGACTTCTTTTTTCCCATTTTGAAAAACTTTTACAGTTGGAGATTCTTCAAGCTTTAATTCGTCATTAAGTGAGTGAATAGAGGGAAGCTTTTTATTATCATAAATCTCTTGAATAGTCGTTTTGCTTCCAGTCTTAGCGTTTATTATTTCTGTGTCCCCAGTTAAACACCTATTAAACCCATAACTAGCAAAAGGCAATATCCATTCCCATATTTTCTGAGCAACTTTTTCGCTAATCTGGTTATCTTTCATTCCTTGAATTAGCTTCTTTTTTTGCTCAACAAGTAAAGATCTTATTTTCTTACCTATAGCTTTTCTCAAAATATCAGCTTCTGAAAGGCTAAACCCGGCTAATTCTTGAGCAATTTTCATTAAGTCTTCTTGATAAACGGGAAGCCCATATGTCTTTTTAAGAATTTTTTCTAACTTAGGATGCAAATACTCAACCTTTCTTTTTCCTTTTTTACGTCCAATATATTCTGGAATAAAAGACATTGGGCCGGGCCGATAAAGAGCAATCATAACAATTAAATCTTCTAAGTTGGTCGGCTTTAACTGCTTTAAATATTTTCTGA
The DNA here is from genome assembly GCA_964548875.1 of uncultured Candidatus Saccharibacteria bacterium. Lineage (GTDB taxonomy): Bacteria > Patescibacteriota > Minisyncoccia > Minisyncoccales > JANBVM01 > CAYSZX01. Next base: position 24,969 of record CAZJSP010000003.1, read on the forward strand.
ATCCAGCTGATTCTAATTGAAAAACACCTATAGTTTTTCCTTTTTGTAAAAGCTTGTATGTTTTTTTATCATCAAGAGGAATTAAGCTAATGTCTATTTTTTCATTTTGAACAGCATAAATTCTAGACAAAGTATCTTCAATAATGGTTAGGTTTTTTAATCCTAAAAAGTCCATCTTTAAAAGTCCTAGGTCTTCTATGGCGTGCATTTCATATTGAGTAATAATATCCTTTTCATTTTGAGAGGGGTGTTGAAGAGGGACACTATTGTCTAGAGGGTTTTTTGAAATTACTACTCCGCAGGCATGGGTTGAAATATGCCTAATTACCCCCTCTAATTTTTTAGCTAAATTAATAAGGACCTCTCCTTTATTACTGTTTTTATATAATTCTTTTAATTCTGAAACCTCGTCTAAAGCCTCGTCTAAAGTGCTACCCGTAGGAATCATTTTAGCTATTCGATCACAATAACTATATTCATACCCTAAAGACCTACCAACATCCCTAATAGATCCTCTGGCTGCCATTGTTCCAAAAGTACAAATTTGAGCCACATTATTTCTTCCATATTTTTGAGCCACATAATCTAAAAGTTCATTCCTGCGCCGATCAGTAAAGTCTAAATCAATATCAGGCATTGAAATTCTGGCTGGGTTTAAAAATCTTTCAAAAAGTAGGCCCCATTTTAATGGATCTATGGTTGTAATGCCTGTAGTGTATGCAACAATTGATCCTCCAACCGAACCTCTTCCTGGACCAACAACAATTCTTTGGTCTTTAGCCCATTTAACAAAGTCTTGAACAATTAAGAAATAAGAAGAAAATCCCATCTTATTAATAATGTCTAGTTCGTAATTAAGACGATCTTTTACTTCTTCGCTTAAGGGTTCTCCATATAGTTTTTTAGATCCTTTTAAACATAATTCTTTTAAATACTCTTGACTTGTCTGGTTTTCAGGGGTTTTAAAACCTGGAATCTTGGTTTTTCCTAATACAAATTCAAAATTACATCGATCTGCTATTTTTTGAGTATTTTTAATGGCCTCGGGGTAATCCTTAAAGTCTTCAGCCATTTGTTCTGGTGAACGAATTGAGAAATCATCTGCTTTCATACTGATCCTTTCAGGATCATCAATATCAGCCCCTGTATTAATTAACATTAAAATGTCTTGAGCTTCAGCATCTTCTGGTTTTAAATAATGAGAGTCATTTGTTGCAACCAAAGGAATATCAAGTTCTTTTGAAAGCCTAACCAATCCTTCATTTGCAATTTTTTGTTTTGAGATATTGGGATGATGTTGTAGTTCTAAGTAAAAATTATCTTTACCAAATATTTTCTGATATTTAAGAGCTGTTTCTTTTGCTTCCTTATATTGGTCAGCTAAAATTAAGCTCGGAACCTTGCCCTGGATACAGGCCGTTAAAGCAATCAATCCTTCTGAATGTTTAGCCAACAGTTCTTCATCAACTCTAGGTCTATAATAAAAACCCTCCAGATGAGCTTTAGTAATCAGCTTAACTAAATTTTTATATCCTGTTTCATTTTTAACTAAAAGAACCAAGTGATACCTCTTGTTGTCTATGTTGGGTCTTTTTTGTTGCATCCCTTCATAAGCAAGATACATTTCAGCCCCAATAATTGGTTTAATGCCGGCTTTTTTTGCTTTTTTATAAAATTCTATAGCTCCATACAAAACACCATGGTCGGTAATGGCAACTGAATCCATTCCTAGTTTCTTTGTGTATTCTAATAATTCGTCTATTTTCGATAAACCATCTAAAAGAGAATAGTGAGTATGAACGTGGAGATGAGTAAACTTCATAATAATTAATTGTACTGTTTGTTTTTTGTTAAGTCAAAATAAAAATTAAATTAAAAATTTTTAATTTTTGCTATAATTATAATATGAAAAAACCAAATCTTATTGAGGAAAGAAAAATATGGAAAAGAGGCATTAATATTATAGCTGGAATAGATGAGGCGGGAAGAGGCCCTTTAGCTGGGCCAGTAGTAGCAGCTGCTGTTTTTTTGAAAAAAAGAAAAATTTGTTTTGATTCCATTAAAGATTCAAAAAAAATAAGCCCTAAGAAGAGGGTAAGGATTTATAATATTTTGATTCAGAGCTCTTATTTAGAGTGGGGGATAGGAGCAGTTTCTGAAAAGGTAATAGATCAAATTAATATTTTAGAGGCAACCAAGAAGGCAATGCGCAAGGCTGTTTTGAATTTAGAAAAGAAAATTTATCCTCAAACAGTTGACTTTCTTCTTATAGATGGTAATTTTAAAATCAATTTTGATCTTTGCCAAAAATCTATTTCAAGGGGAGACAGTTCTGTTTATTCAATTTCTTTAGCTTCTATTATTGCCAAAGTAACAAGAGACCAAATAATGGAAAAATATCATAAACAATACCCCTTATATCAGTTCCAACAGCACAAGGGTTATGGAACTAAACAACATCGTAATACTTTAAAAAAATATGGTCCTTGTAAAATTCACAGAAAGACGTTTAGTCCAGTTAGTGGCTTAATTGATAAATCTTGATTTTTAAAAAATAAAATGTAAGAATTAAACATTAATTTTTTGAATTATGACAGCACCAAAATCTAGAGGAACAAAATCAAAAAGAGATAAAAGAAGGCTTCATATTCGTTTAAAGAAGCCTAATTTAGTTAAATGTAAAAAATGCGGTAAATCAATTTTACCACATACCGTTTGTTCTTTTTGTGGTTATTATAAAGACAAACAGATTATTAATGTTCTAGAAAAAGAAGAGAAAGACAAAGAGAAAGAAGATAAAAAACCTTTAGACCTTAAAAAGCTATCTAAAAAATAATTATGGCTTCTAGACATTTATCAAGGAGTATTGTTATGCAATCTCTTTATGAATGGGACTTTTCCGAAAAAGAAAGAGATTTAAAAGAAATTACAGAAAGAAACATTAAAGATTTCGGACCAGGATTAAAAGATCATAAACAATTTGTTTGGTCGTTAATTACAGGGGTTATTAAAAGCATGGAAAAGATTGATAAAATTATTGAAAAATCTGCCCCTCAATGGCCCATAGATCAAATTTCAATTGTTGATAGAAATGTTTTAAGAATAGGAATTTATGAATTATTATATGCCGACAAGGAAGCTGTTCCTTCAAAGGTTGCAATTAATGAGGCTATAGAGTTGGCCAAGTCTTTTGGAGGAGAAAATTCAGGAAAGTTTATTAATGGTGTTTTAGGTACAGTGTTCGATTTAATAAAAAAAGAATAATAACTGGTTGCTAGTAATTGATAATTAATCTTTAGTTGTTAATTATTAGCGACTAGAAAATTTGTGAAAAAATTTTCCAAAATTGAAAAAAAGCTAGGAATTGAATTTGAAAATAAAGATTTGTTAATTCAGGCTTTCACTCATCGTTCCTATCTAAATGAAAATTCTAATTTTCATCTTTCTCACAATGAAAGATTAGAGTTTTTAGGAGATGCTGTTTTGGAGCTGGTTATTACCTATTATTTATTTAAAAAACACATTGATCAGCCAGAAGGATTGTTAACTAGTTGGAGGGCAGCTCTTGTCAACACAAGGATTCTTGCTAAAATTGCTCATGAGTTGGATTTCCATAATTTCTTACTTGTTTCTAAAGGAGGAACAAAAGAAATCAATAATTCAGGAGCTTCTGTTTTAGCCAATACCTTTGAAGCTTTTATTGGAGCATTGTACATAGATCAAGATTATAATGCTTGCAAGGAATTTATTAGAAAGCATCTTATTAAGGAATTACCAGAAATAATAGAAAAAAAACTTTACAAAGATGCTAAATCAAAATTTCAGGAAAAGGCTCAAGAAAAGACAGGAATTACTCCTACTTACAAAATATTAAAAGAAGTGGGGCCTGATCATAGGAAAACTTTTACTTTAGGTGTTTTCTTAGAAAAAAAATTAATAGCTAAAGGGAAAGGCTCCTCTAAACAGAGAGCAGAGGAAGTAGCAGCTAAAAAAGCTTTAAAAATTAAAAAATGGTAAAATTATGTTAGTTATTCGCTTATTACGTATCGGTAAAAAAAATCAGCCTTCATTTAAGATGGTTGTAACGGAGAAAAAATCTTCTCCGACTAAAGGAACTTTTATTGAGCAGGTTGGTTTTTGGAATCCATTAACAAAAGAAAAAAATTTAGAAAAAGAAAGAATTGAATATTGGTTATCGGTTGGAGCTAAACCATCAAATACTGTTTATAACATGTTAGTAGAAGATGAAATTATTAAAGGAGAAAAAAGAAAAAAGCATGGTAAGCTTAAAAAGAAAAAAGAGGAAGAGGGTAAAGAAGCTCCAAAAGAAGAAGTAAAAGAAAAAGTTAAGGAGGAGGAAAAAAAGGCTGAAAAGAAACCAGAAGAAAAAGAAGAAGACAAGAAAGATAAAGAAGCTGAAAAGAAACCAGAAGAAAAAGAAGAGAAAGACAAAGAGAAAGAAGCTGAAAAGAAACCAGAAGAAACCAAGGAAGAAAATTCAGAGAACAAAAAAGAATAATTGTCTTGACATTCGACAATTAAGAAATATAATATTGTTAAGTAGCGTTTGATTCGTTGAGTCTCTTGAATGATTACAACAGATTGAAAGGTCGAGCTACTAAAACTAATTTAGAAAGAAATATTTACATGCCACAAGAAGACAAAGAATTTCTTGAATTCTTAATTAAAGCTTTGGTTGATCATCCTGAAGATGTAAAAATTGAAAGGAAGGTTGATGAAATGGGAGTATTGCTTTCTCTTCAAGTTCACCCAGAAGATATGGGACAGGTTATCGGAAGAGGAGGTTCTACTGCAAAAGCAATCAGAAGCTTAGTAAGAATTGTTGGACTTAAAAACCACGCTAGGGTAAATCTAAAGATTGAAGAGCCAGAAGGAAAAAGCAAGAAAGAAGATGACTCTTCTGACAAAAGCTTAGACGATCTTAAGCTGTAAGTTAAGTTTACTCTTAATAAAAACAGTGCTATCTTATTAGAATAGGACTGTTTTTAATTTTCATTATGATTCAATTTGATATTCTTACAATTTTTCCTGAGATATTTGATCCCTATATTAAAACCAGCTTAATTGGTAAAGCGGTTGAGAAGGGTCTAATTAAGATTAATGTTCATAACTTAAGGAAATGGGCAGTTGATGAACATAAGACTGTTGATGATAAGCCTTATGGCGGAGGACTAGGAATGGTTTTTAAGGTAGAGCCAATTTATAGGGCCATAGAAAACATCAAAAACAAAAGAATTAAGAAAGAAAACAGAAAAATAATTCTTTTTTCTCCTAGAGGAAAGCTTTTTAATCAAAGAAAAGCAACTTTTTTAAGTAACAAAAAACAAATTATTTTAATTTGTGGTAGATATGAGGGGGTAGATGAAAGAGTTGCTAAAAAAATTGCTGATTTAGAATTATCAATAGGGGACTATGATTTAATGGGGGGAGAGATTCCAGCAATGGCTATTATAGAGTCTGTTTCTAGATTAGTGCCTGGCCTTTTAGGTAAAGAAGAATTTTTAAAAGAAAGACAAAAAAACAATAGTTTTATTGAATACCCCCAATATACAAGACCTGAAATTTTTACAACTAAAAATAATAAAAAATGGAGAGTGCCAAAAGTTCTTCTTTCTGGAGATCATAAAAAAATCAAGGAGTGGAAGGAAAAAAGAGCAAAAAGGATAGGAGAATAATTGATATCTTGAAAAAAATAAAGTAAGATGTTTACATAATAAGAAGGGTGGTTGGCGGAGCAGCAATCGCATCAGTCTGTAAAACTGACGTCTTCGGACTTCGGGGGTGCAAGTCCCTCACCACCCACATTGTAATGCCTGGGTAGCTCAGTCAGTTAGAGCACGTCTTTGGTAAAGACGAGGTCAGCGGTGCAACTCCGCTCTCAGGCTCAGATTATTATTTAATTAATTATTTATGGCTAAAAAAAGAAAAAAGATTTATGTTAAAATGAAATGTGAAGAATGTAATAGAATAAATTATTTTCTTCATAAGTCAAAAGGTGTTGAAGATAAGTTAGAACTTAAAAAGTTTTGTAAGTGGTGCAAAAAGCACACCCTTCATAAAGAAACAAAAAAATAATCAAGATGGGGGCGTAATTCAATAGCAGAATATCGGTCTCCAAAACCGACAATAGGGGTGCAACTCCTCTCGCCCCTGCTAACATCAATATTATGTTTTTAATTTTAATTTCGGGTTTTGGCGGAGGGGTTGTAAGAGGACTGGTTGGTTTTATTAAATATCAATTTTCTTACAAAAATGTGGGTTTTAATTTCCCTTATTTTTTAGGAACCTCGTTTATTTCTGGTGTAACAGGCCTTCTTATCACTTTAGCAATAAAAAGTTTAGGCTTTACCTTGCACGGCACTTTTGACCCAGCCATAGCTTTTATTATTGGATACGCTGGGGGAGATTTTGTAGAAAATGTCTATAAAATCATTATTAAACAGTCATCTCTATATGAAGAAAATAAGAATTAAAAATATCCTTATTTTTTAATGAACAGTTTAATCAATTATTTAATTGAGGAAGAACGGCTTAAATCTCCTCATATTATTGAAGCTTTTAAAAAAATTAAAAGGAATGATTTTTTACCTGAAGACATTAAGTTTTTATCTGAAGAAAAAAAAGCTCTGCCTATAGGCCACAACCAAACAATTTCTCAGCCTCTTGTGGTAGCTTTTATGATAGAAGAATTACAACCTCAAAAAGGAGATAAAATACTAGACGTAGGTTCTGGTTCAGGATGGACAACAGCTCTTTTATCACAAATTGTGGGATCAGAAGGAAGGGTGATCGCTATTGAGTTAATTCCTGAATTAAAAAATTTCGGGGAAAAAAATGTTTCTCATTATAATTTTATTAAAAAAGGGGTTGCAAAATTTATTTGTAAGGACGGATCAAAGGGTTATGAGAAAGAGGCCCCTTTTGATAAAATACTGGCCTCAGCTTCAGCTCGAAAAATTCCTCAAGCTTGGAAAGAACAATTAAAAATTGGAGGAAAAATTGTTGCTCCTGTTAAATCTTCTATTTGGGTGGTTACAAAAAATGATAAAAATGATTTTAAGGAAGAAGAGCATTATGGCTTTAGTTTTGTTCCTTTAATTGAAAAATAACAATGAAATTTTTTTCAAAGAAATTCTTTGTTCCAATTTTATTAATATTGTTATTTATTGTCAGCCTTTTATTTTTACAAGGATTCTTTTTCCCAAAAGATAGGGGAGAGGGGTATAATAAATCCTTTACAATAAAAAAAGGAGAAAATGTTTTCACTATCGCTGAAAATCTTTACCAAGAAAAGCTCATTAAGCATCCTATTCTTTTTAAATCCTATCTTTTTGTTACCGGTACCAGGGCACAATTACAAGCTGGTTATTACGAGTTAAATTCAAAGATGAGTATTGCAGAGATTGTTCAAAAAATAATAGCAGGGAAAACAATTAAAATCACAATAACCATCCCTGAGGGGTGGAACTTAAGAAATATTGCATCCTACTTAGAAGAAAATGAGTTTTATGGAAAAGAAAGCTTTTTTAAAATAACTGGATACCCATTAGTGGGTTATAACTTGGAAGAAGACATTGCTCCTTCTGTTTTTAATTATAGTTTTTTAGAAAGTAAACCAGAAACAGTGGGCTTAGAAGGATTTATCTTTCCCGATACTTATGAATTAGAAAAGAATTTTGAATTAAAAGATTTTGTAGAAAAGACTCTAATTAATTTTAATCAGAAATTAAATCAAGATTTAAAAATCGAAATAGAAAATCAAGAAAAAACAATATTTGAAATAATTACAATGGCTTCTTTAATTGAAAGAGAACTAAGGGGCAGTGAAGAGAGGGAGATTGCTGCAGGAATCCTTTGGAAAAGATTAGACAATAATATAGCATTACAAGTAGATGCCTCTATATTATATTTAACAGGCCGACGATCAGAAATCTTTAAAACAGATCTTGAAATAGATTCTCCATATAATACCTATAAATACAAAGGTTTACCTTTGGGTCCCATCTGTAATCCTGGGATTGATAGTATTAAGGCAGTTATATATCCCATCAAATCAGATTATTGGTATTATTTATCAACTCCAGAAGGAGAAACTATTTTTAGTCGAACCTTAAAAGAACATAATATTGCAGTAGCAAAACACTTAAAATGAAAATTTTAATTATTATAGCCTTTCGTGATTTTCAAGACATAGAATATTTAGTCCTTAAAAAAGAATTAGAAAGAGAGGGGATTAAAACTGAAACAGTTTCTAATAAAAAGGGGATAGCTGTTGGAGTTTTTGGAGAAACAGTGGAAATTAAAAAAACAATATCTGAAATCGATGTTTCCGATTATCATGGAATTGTTTTTGTTGGAGGAGGGGGGTGCTTACCTCACTTGAACAATGAAATTTCTTATCAGATAGCAAGAGATGCCTCTAAAAAAGACTTATTATTGGCCGCTATTTGTATTGCCCCTGTTATTTTAGCCGAATCAGGAGTACTAAAGAATAAAAAGGCAACTGTTTGGAGCTCATTAATGGATAGGTTTCCTGTTAGAGCTTTAAAAAAGAATGGAGTAGAATATCAAAAAAAGAATGTTGTTCAGGATGGAAGAACTATCACTGCAAATGGTCCCAAATCTGCCTTTTTATTTGCTCACAAAATAATTGAAGTGTTGACAAGAAAATAGAAAAAATATATTATAGTTTTATCCACAGACAACAGGCATTTAATTAAGACCTGTCGAGGAAAACGGCTTTTTAATCTGTGGTTTTATCACAGTTTTTTTATTTAATATGACAAAAACAAAAAAAGAAAAAGAAATAATTGTTGAGGATTTAAATCAAAAAATGAAAAAACAGACAACAATGTTGTTTGTTGATTTTGCTGGATTAAAGGTTCAAGACACATTTAAATTAAGAAGGTCTTTGGATCAAGCTAATAGTGAATTAAAAATAGCAAAAAAGACATTAATTCAAATTGCTTCTGATAAAAACAATTTAGATGTGAACGTAAAAGAAATGGGAGGAGAAATAGCTTTAGTTTTTGGTTATGAAGACGAAGTTGCTCCAGCCAAAACAGTCTACAATTTCTCTAAAGAAAATAAAGATTTAAAAATATTAGGGGGGTTTTTAGAAAATAAATTTCAGGGTTCAGAAAAAATTATTGAATTAGCACAGCTTCCTTCTAAGGAAGAATTGCTAGGCAAATTGGTTGGAAGTGTTTCTTCCCCAGTTACTGGCCTTGTTAGAAGTTTACAATACAATATTAAAGGTCTATTATTTGCATTAAATGCAATTAAAGAAAATAAATAAATTAATTAATAAATAAAAAAATGGCAGAAGAAAATAAAAATAAAGAGGAAGAAAAGAAAGAGGAAAAAGTAGAAGAAAAAAAGGAAGAAAAAAAGGAAGAAAAGAAAGAAGAGAAAAAGGAAGAGAAGAAAGAAGAGAAGAAAGACGAAAAAGACAAGAAAGAAATAGAGATTCCTCAGAAATTTAAAAAACTTGTTAAAGAAATTGAGGAAATGAGTGTTTTAGATCTAGCCGAATTAGTCAAAATTTTAGAAGAAAAATTTGGAGTGTCTGCTACTCCTCAAATTGTTGCTGGTGGGGTTGCTCCTGCTGGAAATGGAGGGGCGGAAGGAGGTGACGAAGAAAAAAGCAGCTTTAATGTCGTCATTACCGAGGTAGGAGACAAGAAAATTCAGGTTATTAAGGCTATCAGAGATGCAACTAAGAAAGGATTAAAAGACTCCAAAGACTTAGCTGATTCTATCGCCTCTGAACCTCAAACTATTAAAGAAAATGCCAGTAAAGAAGAGGCTGAAGAGTTAAAGAAAAAGTTTGAAGAGGCCGGAGCAAAAGTAGAGCTTAAATAATGCTTTTTCAAAAAACCCCTGGATATTAATCTAGGGGTTTTTTAGTTATTTTAAATTTATTTGATAAAGAGAGTCTCCGCTTAAAAGATAAATATTTTTTTCATCGTTATCAACGTAAATATCAAGTAAATTATTAAATCTTTTACTTTTAAATTGCTGAATTATTTCTCCAGACTTATTAATAACAACAACCCTATTTTGATCTGGTTCTAAGATATAAATATAATTTAAATAGGTATTTGTTAATATTTTAGAGTAAGAGATTGGTAAGGGAAAAATCTCTAAATCAATCTTTTTTCTTAAATTACCTGTATAATATTCGTAAATAGAATTATTATTTAAAACCCATATTGATTTGTCTATGGTAAAAGATTCAGCTTCTTTGTTCATATCATAATATTCTTCAGACAGTAGCCATTGTTGAGCGTCTCCCCATCTAAAATTACCTAAAAAGGGATATCTAATAATAGAGCCTGTTTTTTGGTTAAGAAAATAAAGATGACTATGAAAAGTATCAAAATCATCAAAATAAACATCTGGACTATAAGAACCTAAAGAATAATAAAGAGGGGAATAGTCCTCCAATAATATTAATCGGTCAGGTTCTGAAAAGAAAATTATTGAATCGTTAAAAGAAGCCCCTTCTTTAATCTTATGATCAGCCTTAATAATACTATCTTCCTTGTCCTGGTTTAAAATAACTATATGATCGTTATCAGGCTTATAAAAATAGAATTTGTTATCTGAAATTAAAAATTGAGTGGGGGCAAAATTATAATCTGCAAAACTAAAGAAAAGGGTGGGATCTTCTAATATTTGTAGTTTGTTCAAAACGAATAGTTTTTCTTCAATTTTGCCTTGATGTTCGTGAAGCAATAAAGTAAAAGACTGAGAAAGGCCTTTTGACTTTTCCTCTAGGTTAAAAATTTGTAGCCACAATGACTGAAACAAACGATTAATTTCTTTTTCTGAATCTTTATCCTTTTCCTCAAATAAATGATTAGCCTCTATAATCTTCTCTTCTATAAGAACAAACTCTTCTCTATAATCTTGAATTTGATTCTTTTTTCTAACGTAAAAGAGTGTAAG
>CAZJSP010000004.1:0-8101 GCA_964548875.1 uncultured Candidatus Saccharibacteria bacterium
AGAAAATGAAATATATTTTTCTGGAAAATATGATAAGGGAGATGCCATTTTATTCTTTTATTCTGGAGCAGGAGGCCAAGATGCTCAAGATTGGACAAGTATGCTTTTAAGAATGTATCGAAGATATTGCGAAAACAAAGGATATAAAGTAAAAATTCTAGAGCAATCATTTGGAGAGGATTCGGGAATAACCGGTCGGATAGGGACTAAGTCTGCCACCTTAGGAGTCAAAGGAAAATTTGCTTATGGTTTTTTAAAAAATGAAAAAGGAGTGCATAGAATTGTAAGGATTTCTCCCTTTTCCTCTAAAGATGTAAGACACACATCCTTTGCTCTAGTAGATGTTGTTCCTAAAATTCGTGATTTGTCTAAGGAGAATATTAATATTCAATCGGAGGACTTAAGAATTGATACCTATAGAGCTTCTGGTCCAGGAGGTCAATATGTAAACAAAACCGAATCAGCTGTTCGGATTACTCATTTGCCAACAGGAATAGTTGTTTCTTGTCAGTCTGAAAGGTCACAGGGACAGAATAAAGAAAGGGCTATGGAAATTCTTTTCTCAAAACTTTATAATTTTTATAGAGAAAAAGAAGAAGAAAGAATTTCTGAAATCAAGGGAGATAGGGTTTCAGCTAGCTGGGGTAACCAAGTTAGAAATTATGTTTTACATCCTTATCAGCTAGTTAAGGATTTAAGAACAGGCGTAGAAACCTCTCAAGTTGAAAAAGTTTTAGATGGCGAAATAGGGGAGTTTATTGAAGAAGGTATTAAAATAAAAAATGATTAAGTTCGAAAAAGTTACAAAGAAATATACTTCAAAGAGAAAAGATTCTAATAAGGAGGTTATTGCCTTAGAAGATGTGTCCTTTCGAGTTAAAGATAAAGAATTTGTTTCTATTGTTGGTAAGTCGGGAGCAGGAAAGACCACCCTTTTAAAACTTTTATTGGTTCAGGAAAAACCGACAAGCGGAAAGGTTGTTTTTGAAGGAAAAGATCTTACTAAATTGAAAAGCAAGGAATTGCCCGAAATTAGGAGAAAAATAGGATCTGTTTTTCAAGACTACAAACTATTTTTTTCAAAAACGGTCTATGAAAATGTTTCTTATGTAATGGAGGTTATTGGATCCTCTGATAAGGAAATCGAGAGGGATGTTCCTAGGGTTCTTAATATTGTTGGGTTAGGTAGTAAGCTGAATAATTTTCCAGCTGAGCTATCAGGAGGGGAAAGGCAAAGAGTTGCTATTGCTAGAGCTTTAATACATAGACCTAAAGTTATTTTGGCTGATGAGCCGACGGGTAATTTAGACCCTTACCACACATTTGAAATAATTCAATTATTACGTAAGATAAATGAAATGGGAACAACTGTTATTTTATCCACCCACAATAAAGATATTGTTAATGATTTGGGTAAGAGAGTTGTTACCCTAGAAAAAGGAAGAATTATTCGAGATGAAGAAAAAGGAAGATTTATACTTTAAAAATGTTTAGTTCAATTAAAAGAATATTTAAATTGGGATGGAAAAAGTTTGTAAGAGAAAAAGGAGCCACATTGGCTACTATCTTTGTTTTGTTTTTGGTGATTGGGTTGGTTGGTTCCCTATTTCTTTTTAAAGACATGGGTGACTTTTTAATTGCTGCTGTTGAAGAAAAAATAGATATTTCTATTTATTTTACAGAAAATGCTCAAGAAAGTGATATTCTTGATATTAGAAACCAGGTTTTAGAATTTCCTGAAGTTAAAAAAGTTGAATATGTTTCTCAAGACAAGGCGCTAGATCAATTTGTTGAAAGACACAAGGATGATTTTGTTTTAATCAGCTCTGTTCAAGAATTAGGAACTAATCCTTTTTTAGCTTCTTTGAATATTCAGGCTTGGGAGCCTAGCCAGTATAAGACAGTTTATGCTTTTTTATCTGGCTTAGAAGGGCAAGAGATTATTGAAAAAATTGATTATTATGAAAGAGAGTCTGTTATCGAAAAGATTTGTGCCTTAAGTAATACTTTTAGCCAAGCTGGATTTTATTTAGCTGTTGTTTTATTTACGATAGCTATTATTGTGACCTTGAATACAGTAAGACTTTCTATCTATAATTCTAAAAAAGAAATAGAAGTTCAAAGGCTTGTTGGGGCTTCAAACTGGTTTATTAGAGGGTCATTTCTGGTCCAGGGCATGCTATGTGGAATAATTGCTTCTCTTGTTGCTTTTGGTTGTCTTGCTCTTTTTTCTTGGTTTTTTACGGCTCAAATTAAAAGTTTGTTTCTTGATTTTGATCTTTTTGCCTTATTTCTAGAAAAGGTGTGGACATTACTGTTTATTCAGATTATTATTGGAATATCCCTAGGCTTTATTGCCAGTAATATTGCGGTTAAAAAATATTTGAAATCTTAATCGGAGGTCGTCTAATGGTAGGACACTAGGTTCTGGCCCTAGGAATTGGGGTTCGAATCCCTGCCTCCGAGCAAATTTAAAGAATTCTTTAATGAATTCTTTTTGTTTTTTTAATAATAATTTTAGTTATTATTCCTGTAATTATTGCTATAATAATTGCTCCTAAAATATCTACTGGGTGGTGAAGCCCAACATAAATTCTAGAGAAAGCAATTATTGAGGACAAGCAAATTAAAAACCCCCCTATTTTCACATTAAACAACAAAATAGAACCAATACTCAAAGCAAAAGCAATGGTTGTGTGTCGGCTTGGGAAAGATCTTCCAGGCTCCCTATCAACAAGCTGATTAATTTCATAGACAACAAAAGGTCTTTCGTTTACATAAATTAAAGTTGCTATTCGGAATAAAAAAAGAGCTAATAAAATACTTATTATAAAAATAAAAACCTTAGAATATTGCTTATTAATCAAGGCTTTTAAATTAAGAAGGCTGGCGATAGCGAAAACAAAATAAATTAAAAAAACAGCGTTGAAAATTATGACGGCATCAAGAATATTGTTTTTTCCTGCTAGCCCATTAATAAAAAACAAAATTGATTCATTAAGACTGGTCATGATTTTTTATTATAACAATAGGAAAACCTTTCTACAATTATTAACAATTGTTTTAATTTTTCTTTTTTATTAAGATTGAATAATTATGTATTTCTTTTTTGACACAGAAACAACAGGGTTGCCTTTAGACTGGAAAGCTCCAGTTAGCGATTTAGATAACTGGCCTAGGTTAGTTCAGGTAGCTTGGGCTTGGCATGATATTTCTGGTAATAGGATTTTTAAAAAAGATTATATTATTAAACCTCAAGGGTTTACTATTCCTAAGTTTTCTACTGCTGTTCATCATATTTCTAATGAACGAGCAGAAAAAGAAGGCTTTGATTTAAAACAAGTTTTAAAAGAATTCATTAGTGATTTAAAAAAAGCTAAAGTATTGGTTGCTCATAATATGGAATTTGATTTAAAAGTTTTAAAGTCTGAGCTAATTAGAAATAAAATTAAAGATCAAACTCCTAATGTTTTTAAGGTGTGCACTATGAGAGAATCAGTTAATTTTTGTAAAATAGAAGGATCAAGGGGTTATAAGTGGCCAACCTTGTCAGAATTATATTGTAAGCTTTTTAAAAAAGATTTTGATGGAGCTCACAATGCCGCTTTTGATGTTGATGCTTGTGTGAAAAGCTTCTTTCAGTTAAGAAAAAAACAGGTTATTGATGGCCCAGAAATCATTGCGAAAGAAGAAGAATATATTCAAGAAAGGAATATCCGGCTAATATAATTGTATTACTGTTGACATTATAAAATCATTTTATATAATTCCTGTAATTCTACTTTTGTAGATAAAAACAGTCGATATTTAAAAAACATAATTCCAATAACATGGTTGCAGAAAATAAATTAAATTATTTTTTGAATCAGGTAAACGAATTCGTTGCAGAAGAGGAAGAATTTCTTAATGAAGATGATGGATTAGATGAGGTAGACTTTAGTGACGATGACGACTACGATGATGATGACGATGATGACTATGACGATCTTGATGAAGACGATGATGACTACGACGACGATGATGATGACGACGATGATGATGACGACGAATAGGAATTAGGTACTATAAAGAAAAAGCGTTATTCTTAGCGCTTTTTCTTTTTTTGAAATTGTATTAGTTTTTTATTAAAGTTATAATATTAAATTAAAAACAAAAAAACACATTATGGCCTTAACAAAAATTGTCGCTACAGTTGGTCCTTCCAGTAAAACAGTAGGGGATTTGTCTGCTTTAATTAAGGCAGGCGCTAGCGTTTTCAGATTTAATTTGAAACATAATGTTCATGTCTGGCATAAGGAATGTTTAGATAACCTTAGAGAGGCGTCTAAAAAGACCGGAAAGCCAGTAGCCGTCCTCTTTGATTTGCAGGGACCCAATATTAGGGTTGGGACTATTCAAGCCGGAGAAAAAAAATTAAAAAAAGGAGAAAAAGTTAATTTTGTTAAAAATCAAGAGAAAGACCAAGACATCCCTGTTTCGGATAGCTTTTTTGCAGCTAAAACATTAAAAGGTAAAAAGATATTTGTTGATGACGGAAAATTAAAATTTGAAATTTTAAAGAGGGTGAAGAATAAAGTTTCGGCTAAAGTTTTGAGAGGAGGAATTATTAAAAGCAATAAAAGCATTAATATTCCAGATGTAGAAATTAGCTTGCCCTCATTACTTGATAAAGACATTAAAGATTTGTCCTTTGCAGCAAAAGAAGGGGTAGATTTTATTGCCCTCTCATTTGTTCGAGACAAGGAAGATTTAGATTTTTTAAAAAAACATTTAAAGAAAATTAAATTTAACCCTCAGATTATTGCCAAAATAGAAAACCGGCAAGCTTTAAATAATTTTGAGGAAATTATTGAGTTTAGTGATGGAATTATGGTCGCAAGAGGAGATTTAGGAATAGAAATCCCTCTGGAAGAAGTTCCTTTTTATCAGAAGAAAATGATTCGTAGATGTGCTGAATTAGGAAAGCCAGTTATTACAGCTACCCATATGCTAGAATCTATGACTGGTAGCGTTGTTCCTTCAAGAGCTGAAGTTTCTGATGTTGCCAATGCTATTCTTGATTATACCGATGCTATTATGCTTTCTCAGGAAACCTCTATTGGAAAATATCCTAAAGAAGCCGTTGAAGCGATGGAAAAAATAGCTACTTTTTGGGAGAAAAAAAGACCCCCTATTCCTCAATTTAAGCATCGCCTTAAACATCAAACCGCAGCAATCTGTCATTCAGCTTACAAGCTTTGGATGAGTCCTTTTTGTAAAAAAGAAAAAGTTAAAGCTTTTGTTGTTATGACAGAAACAGGCATGACTGCTAGAATGCTCTCTCGATTAAAGCCAGATCTACCAATTATTGCTTTAACCAACAAAGAAAAAGTTAGAAATCAATTGTGCCTTTCCTATGGCGTTATTCCTTTAATTCTTGATTATGGGAAGAGCATGCATAAACAGAAAAATGCTCCTGACATTAAAATTATTTTAGATAGAATTAAAGAAAGTAGTTATGTTAAAAAGAGAGACAAGATTATTGCAATTTATGGAGAGGATTGGGGGACTCCTGGCAAGACTTCAATTATGAGAATCCAAGAAATTTCTTAAAATTACTTTCTATTAAAAACAAGGAATTATTCCTTGTTTTTTATTTTAGAATAAGTTTGTGGCATAATTTGAGTATGGGTTTAAATTTAAAAAAATTAAATAAAAACCAAAAAAAGGCTGTGACTTTTGGTCGGGGGCCTCTTTTAATTGTTGCTGGAGCGGGGACTGGAAAAACTACAGTTTTGGTTTACAGAATGGCTTATTTAATTGAGAAAGGGATAGACCCTCAATCAATTTTAGGCCTTACCTTTACCAATAAGGCGGCAGGCGAAATGGAGGAAAGGGTTGGAGAAATGCTATCAAATAGCTATCACGATTTGTGGGTTTCAACTTTTCATGTTTTTTGTGAAAGGGTTTTAAGAGAACACGGCTTAGATTTTGGAATACCAACCGATTTTCAGTTACTAGATGATACTAGTAGCTGGCTTTTAATAAGCAAGAATTTTGATAAATTTAAACTTAATTATTACAAGCCTTTAGCCAGCCCAACCAGGCTAATTCATGGACTAGTTAGACATTTCAATGATTGTAAGGATCAATTTATTTTTCCGGAGGACTACTTAAATTATGCTAAAGAAGTAAAAGGAGAAGATAAAAAAAGAATATTAGAGGTTGCTTCCGCCTATCAAACTTATCAGAATCTTCTTTTAGACAATAATCTTTTAAATTTTGGAGATTTAATTAATTATACCTTGAAGATTTTTCAAAAAAGACCTTTGATTTTAGAAAAATATAGAAAAAAATTCCAACATCTTCTTATTGACGAATTTCAAGATATTAATTGGTCTCAATATGAATTAATAAAAATATTAGCTGGAGAAAAAAAGAATGTTGCTGTTGCTGCTGATGATGACCAGTCTATTTACCAATTTAGGGGGGCCTCTTTTGATAATATTTTTAGATTTGAAAAAGATTTTCCTGAAGCCCAACAAATCGTTTTAACTAAGAATTATCGTTCTGCCCAAGATATTTTAGATCTTAGTTATAAGTTTATCCAATTAAATAATCCTGACAGATTAGAACATCATAGGAGTATTGATAAAAAACTCATTAGTTCAAAAAAAGAAAAAGGGGTTATTGAACATTTACACTTTTCTTCCCTAGATCAACAAGTAAGAGGGGTTATTGAAAGAATAAGAAATATTTTAAAAAAAGACAAAAAAGCTGGCTTTGGTGATTTTGCCATCCTAATCAGAAAAAACAGTTCGGCTGACCCTTTTTCTCGGACTCTTGAAAGAGTGGGTCTTCCTTATAAGTTTATTGCTTTAAAAGGGCTTTATTCTAAGCCAATTATTTTAGATATTATTTCTTATTTTAGAATTTTAAATGATTATTCAGAAGACAAAGATTTTTTTAAAATTTTAAATTTGCCCTTTTTAAAAATTAAAAAAACAGATATTGCTTTAATCAATCTTTATTCTAAAAAGAAAACCCAACTTGTTTATGAAACCCTTAAAAACATTAATTTACTTAAAGACAGAATATCTTCTCAAAGCATTAAAAAAATTAATTTTATTCTTAAACTAATTAAAAAACATTCATTATTAATTAACGAAAGGAGTGTTTCAGAGATATTTATAGTCTTTCTTCAAGATTCTGGTTATTTAAAGTTTTTAACTCAAGAAAAAAACATTGAAAAAATAGACTATATTAATCAGTTCTATAACAAGTTGCAGTTTTTTGAAAATAATAGTTTTGATGCAAGATTAAACAATTTTATGGAAGAGTTAGATTTAGAAATAAAATCGGGAGAGGAAGGAAGTCTAGAATTTGATCCTGAACAAGGTAAAGACGTTATTAAAATTATGACGATTCATAATGCTAAGGGATTAGAATTTAAATATGTTTTTATTGTTGATTTGGTGCAAAGAACTTTTCCATCTGATAATAGAAAGGACCCAATTCAAATTCCTGATAAATTAAGAAAAGACTTATTTTTAGATGATAATTATCATATTGAGGAAGAGAGAAGGCTTTTCTATGTTGCTATGACTAGAGCTAAAAAAGGATTGTTTTTTACTTCAGCTGAGCATTATGATGGTTTGGTTAGACCTAAAAAAATATCTCAATTTTTAAAAGAAATTGGTTTCAGTGATTCAAATAAAAAAGAGGTTAAGAATAAAGATTTTAGTAAACCAAAAAGACAATCTAAAAAAGAAGAAAAAATTATTATTCCTTCTCGTTTTTCTTTTTCTCAATTAAAAGCTTTTGGAACATGTCCCTTGCAATATAAGTTTGCTCACATCTATCAAATTCCTAGCTCGGGTAAACCGGTTTTTAGTTATGGGAAAACTATTCATCATGTCTTGTTGAGATTTATTAAAGATTTTATCAAGAAAGAGAGAGGTTTTGAATATCTATTAAAGATTTATAAAGAAGAGTGGATTGACGAATGGTATTTTGATCAAGATCAAAAAAAGAAATATTTTGAAAAAGGAAAAGAAGAATTAAAAGTATTTTATAATAATTTTATTTCTAAAAAACCGAATATTTTGATAGAAAAAGACGA
>CAZJSP010000004.1:8111-27640 GCA_964548875.1 uncultured Candidatus Saccharibacteria bacterium
TATTTTTTAATTTTAAAATTAAAGACTATAATATTAAGGGAAAGATAGATAGGGTAGATAAAGTAGACGGAGGAATTGAAATTATTGATTATAAAACTGGCAAGGCAAAAGATAAGTTAAAAAAAGACGATAAAAAGCAGTTGCTAATTTACCAGATGGCGGCTGAAGATATTTTTGGATTAAAGGTTCAAAAACTTACCTTTCATTATTTAGAGGGAAATAAAAAAGTTTCTTTTCTAGCCTCTAAGGAGGAAATTGAGAAAGAAAAAGAAAATATTGTTTCTCAAATTAAAACAATTGAGAAAAGAGATTTTAAGCCTAATCCGGGGTGGCACTGTAAAAGTTGTGATTTTAAAAATATTTGTTCATATGCCAAAAGATAAACCAATTTTTGATGTTGCTGTTGTCGGGGGAGGGCCGTCAGGCATGATAGCAGCTGGTCGAGCGGCTGAATTAGGAGCCAAGGTTCTTTTAATTGAAAAGAATAAAAAGCTTGGAAGGAAACTTTTAATGACCGGGCAGGGGAGATGCAATTTAACTAATGCGACTTTTGATTCGAAAGAATTTGTAAAAGGGTTTGGGAGAAAAGGAGATTTTCTTTTATCTGCCCTTTCTGTTTTTGATGTTAAAAAAACAATTGATTTTTTTAATGAGAAAGGATTAAAAACAAAGATAGAAAGAGGGGGGAGGGTTTTCCCACTTACAGACAATGCTCATTCAGTTTTGGGTTGCTTGATTAAATATTTAAGAGATAATAAGGTTTCTATTTTATCTGACACTCGGGTTACTTCAATGAGAGTTGTTGAGAATAATAGAATTAAGAACTTATTTTTAGATAAAAGAAGAAAAGTAAAGGCTAAAAATTATATTATTTGCACAGGAGGAAAGTCTTATCCAATAACAGGCTCAACAGGAGATGCTTTTAGATGGGCTAAAAAACTTGGCCATTCTGTTGTTCCCTTAAGACCAGCCCTTACTCCTTTACGGACAAAAGAGGGGTGGGTGAAGGAATTACAAGGATTAGATTTAAAAAATGTTGAAGTTTCTGTTGTGCAGGCCGAAGAAAAAAAAGAAGAAATATTTGGAGATTTAATTTTTACTCATTTTGGTTTGAGCGGTCCAATTATTTTAAAAATAAGTAAAAAGGTTGGCCAGCTTTTAAAAGTTGGAGAGGTTAAATTAATAATTGATTTAAAGCCAGCCCTTAATTTTTCTGAATTAGACAAAAGAGTACAAAAGGATTTTGACAAATATAGCCGTAAAATGTTTAAAAACTCTTTATCTGATTTACTACCTAGCAAAATAATTCCCTTAGTTGTTAAATTTTCAGGAATTGATGAAAGAAAAAAAGTTAATATTATTACTCGAGAAGAAAGGCACAGATTAATTAGGGTTTTAAAAGGAATTGAAATTAATGTTCGGAGTCTTTATGGTTTTCGCAAGGCGATAGTAACTAGTGGAGGCATTTCTTTGAAAGAAATTGAATCTAAAACTATGCGTTCAAAAAAGATAAAGAACTTATTTTTTGCTGGAGAAGTAATTGATTTAGACGGAACAACTGGCGGCTATAATTTACAGATGTGTTGGACAACAGGCTTTGTGGCTGGTCAAAACTCTGCGTTGACATAGAAGACAATAAATTATATCTTGAGAGAGCATTTCTTTTTTAAAGAAACATAGGTCGTTTTTAAAAATATTAAGTATTACAATGAATAATAATCTTTATGTTGGTAATCTTCCTTATTCATTAGAAAAGGAGGACCTTCAACGCTTTTTTGAAGAAGTTGGGCCAGTTAATTCAGCTCATATTATTAAAGATAAGACTTCGGGAAGATCAAAAGGTTTTGGTTTTGTTGAAATGTCTTCAGAGGAAGATGCCCGGAAGGCGAGAGAGCTATTTAATGGCAAAGAATTAGGCGGGAGAAATATTATTATTAATGAAGCTCAACCCAAGAAAAAGGAATTTTAATTAAGAACCCCTTTATTGAAGGGGTTTTTATTTATATTGACCTCATTTTTCTAAAGCTTTATACTAAAACAAATGGCAAAAAAGAAAAAAACTAAAAAACAAAAAAAGACAAAGTCCTTGAAAAGGGTTAATGTTAGAATAGTTGGAGTTGGAGGTGGTGGTGGATCCATTGTTTCTAAAATCGCCCGTAAAATCAAAGGGGTCTCTTTTTACGCTGTTGATACTGATGATCAGGCCCTAGGAAGACTTTCCAGGAAAGTTAAAAAGATTAGGGTCGGAGAAGAACAAACTCATGGACTAGGAACAGGAATGGATACCGAATTAGCAAAGAAAACAATTCAGGAAGAAGAGGTTAAAAAAATATTTGACAATCAAGATATTGTAATTCTAGTTGGTTGTTTAGGGGGAGGATTTGCTTCAGGAACCTCTTCTATCTTATCTGGCATTTCTTTGAAAATGGGAAAAATTACCTATGGGGTATTTACTTTGCCTTTTGATTTTGAAGGGAAGAAAAAAGCAAAAATTGCTAAAGAAGCAATTGAAGAGATTAAAAACAATATTAATGCTTTTTCTATTATTCCTAATGAAAGAATTTTTAAAATAATAGATAAAACAATTGCTTTGAAAAAAGCCCTAGGAGTTGTTAATAAACACTTAGCCAAGTCTATTCAGGGATTAATTGAAGTAATCTATGAAACAGGAGTAATTAATATCGATTTTGCTGATTTAGAAACTGTTTTTTCTGGGAAAGGAAATTTAACCTATTTAAATTCTGTTCGAATTAAAAAAAGAGATGATAAAAAAGAATTAGCTAAGAAGATAATAGAATCTCCATTATATTCTTATAGTATTGAAGGAGGAAAAAATGTTTTATTAAATATTGCCGGTCAAGACAATTTATCTTTAGAGCAAGTTAATAATATCGCTGACTCGGTTGCTAAAAAAGTTAATAAGAACGCTAAAATTATTTTAGGTATTTCTAAATCTAAGAAAAAAACTATTAGTCGGGTTAATTTATTGGTAACTGGATGTGGAGAAGAACCTCGATCAACTAAGAAAAAAAAGAAGACTACTAAAAAAAAGAAAACTAAATCTAAAAAAAAGAAAAAGAAAACAAAGAAAAAAACCAGAAAGAAAAAGAAATCAACAAAAAAAATAGTAGAGAAAGAAAAACCAAAGAAAATAAGAAAAAATGCTATTGAGGTTAAGGAAGACATTAAAAAAGCTAAGGAAGAAATAGTTTCCAAGGAAAATGTTTGGAAAACACCAGCCTTTTTAAGAAAAAAATAATATTAATAATATGAAGAAAACGAGCAAAAAAAACATAGAGAATTTTTATAAAAAAAGACCAAAAGGTCAGTATTTTAGAAAATATGAATATGGGTTTACTTTTGTGGTTGGTGGATCTGAGCTGTATTCTGGATCTCCCGCTTTAAGTGCTATGGCAGCTTTAAAATCAGGGGCTGATAGAGTAAAAATAATAGCTCCTGAAAGGGCAGCCAATATTGCAGCTTCTTTTTCTCCTGATATGACCGCCTTACCCTTGGATGGTAAATGGCTAAACAAAAAACATGTACCCTCTCTTTTAACAATGATTAGTTCAGGCAAGTCTGTATCTCGAGGCAACTTTTCCATGATTATTGGGGGAGGATTAGGAAGGAGCAAAGAAACTCAAGAGGCCATTTTAGAAATTCTTGAAAAAACAGACGTTCCTATGGTAATTGATGCTGATGCTCTTCATGCCTTGGCTGAAAAACCAGATGTTATTAAAAATGAAAATTGCATTTTGACTCCTCATTTTTTTGAATTTTATCTTTTAACTGGAAAAAAGATATATGGATTACCTGAGAGAGAAAAAATTCAAATTATTAAAGAAGAGGCTAAGAAATTAGGGGCAACAATTCTATTTAAAGATAAGCCTGATATTATTTCTAATGGTCAAGAGGTTGCTCTTAATGAAACAGGCAGCCCTTACATGTCAGTCGGCGGAACAGGAGATGTTTTATCTGGAATTTGTGGAGCCTTATTATCCCGACAAGACTCTGGTTCTTTTGAAGCAGCTCAAGCAGCTGCCTATATTAGCGGGAAAGCTGGGGAAATAGCTGCTCAAGAACTGAATGACAGCTTAACAGCCGTGGACGTTATTCAGGCCATCTATAAAACATTGTACTAATTTATGTCTTACGACCTTATTATTGTTGGCGGAGGTCCAGCTGGAGTTACAGCTGGGATATATGGTTCAAGACAAGGGTTAAAGACTCTTTTGATTACTAAAGCTTTTGGCGGACAACTTAATTACAAGGCTGTTTTAATTGATAATTATCCTGGAATTCAGAAGATTCCAGGGATGGAGCTGGCTCGGAAACTAGAAAATCATCTTAGGTCTCAGAATATAGATGTCGAAATGGGAGAAGTAGTAAAGGTTAAAAAAGAAAAAGGGGGTTTTTCTGTTTTAACGGGACAAAAAAAATTTCAAGGAAATAGCATTATTATTGCTTCTGGGGCAAAGGTGAGACATTTAAATATTAAAGGAGAAAAGGAATTTTTAGGAAAGGGGGTTGGTTATTGTGTTGTTTGTGATGGTTCTTTTTTTCAGGACAAAAAAGTAGCGGTTATTGGCGGAGGGGATACCGGTTTTGAAGCAGCTCAATTTTTAAGCAAAATTGCTAAAAAAATCTATGTATTAGAATACAGCGAAAAGCCCAAAGCTAATACTATTAATCAAGAGATTGTTGAGAAAGACGAAAAGGTAGAAATTATTACTAGTGCTGAGGTTTTAGAAATAAAAGGAGATAAGTTTGTTAAGTCTATTGTTTACAGGGATCGATTAAAAAATAAAAACAAAGAAATAGAGGTTGACGGGGTCTTTATTCAAATAGGACTAAAGACTAATTATCCAGATTTAGGAGATTTGGTTGAATTTAATTCTAATCAACAAATTGTTTATAATTTAGAAAACTATCAGACAAAAACACCTGGTTTATTTGTGGCCGGTGATGTGGGAATGGGTAAATTTAAACAGATTATTATTGCTTGCGGAGAGGGGGCGATAGCGGCTCTGTCTGCTTTTAATTATTTAAAAAGCAAATGAATAAAATTCAAAAGTTAGAGGCTAAAACCATTTTAGATTCAAGAGGTAATCCAACAATTGAGGTTTTTTTAACATTAGATTCAAAAACATTTAAGGCTTCAGTTCCCTCAGGAGCTTCAACCGGGGCTTATGAGGCCGTCGAATTAAGAGATAAGGATGGAGGGGTTAAACAGGCCATTAAAAACATTAATGAAATTATTGCCCCTGAACTTGTTGGCCAAAAAATAGATCAAAAAAAAATTGATGAGTTAATGATTAAAATTGATGGAACGGAAAATAAGTCTAGATTAGGAGGGAATGCTATTTGTGCTGTTTCTTTAGTAGCTTGTAGGGCTGGAGCAGCCATTCATAATTTAGAACTTTTTCAATATGTAAAAGAAATATTTAAAAAAGATTATGGATATTCTATAGATAATATTCCAATTCCTTCTTTTAATATTATTAATGGAGGGAGCCACGCTAATAATGGTTTAGATGTTCAGGAATTTATGATTATGCCTCTTGAAGGTTCTTTTTGTGATCAGCTAAAAGAAGGTAAAAGAATTTTTAATAACTTAAAAGGAATCCTTTCTCGAAAATATGGAGATAAAGGTTTAATTTTAGGAGATGAGGGAGGTTTTGCTCCTCAGATATCAAAAGCGGAAGATGCAATTAATTTAATTTTAAGGTCTTGTCAGGACAAAAAGACAGGAATTGTTTTAGATGTAGCAGCTACTGAATTTTTTAAAAATGGAAAATATCATTTAGAAGGGGAAAAATTAAATCAGGAAGATTTAATTGCGTATTATTCTGTTTTAGCTAAGAAATATCCGATTGTTGGCATCGAAGATCCTTTTGCTGAAGATGATTGGCAAGGTTTTAGAAAATTAACTAATTTGGTTGGAGACCAAATTGCTATTATTGGTGATGATCTTTTAGTTACTAATCCTGAAAGAATTAGAAAGGCCCATAAAGAAAAATCTGTTAATGCTGCTCTTTTAAAAATAAATCAAATTGGAACTGTTTCAGAAGCATTACACTATGCTCAATTAGCCTATAATTTTGATTGGAAAATTATGGTTTCTCACAGATCGGGAGAAACAATGGATGATTTTATTGCTGATTTTGCTGTTGGTATTGGAGCTGATTTTATTAAGTCAGGGGCGCCAAGCAAAAAAGAAAGACTAGTTAAATATAATAGAATTTTAGATATTGTGAAATCATGCAACCTTTAATTTTAATAGTTATGGATGGCTGGGGAGTAAGCGATAAAAAAGAGGGTAATGCTATTCTTCTGGCCAAGACTCCTAATTTTGATTATTTAAAAAATAATTATCCTTATGTTGAAATTTTAACCCATGGAACTCACGTTGGATTAGCCGAAGGAATGATGGGGGGGTCAGAGGTTGGCCATTTAAATATGGGGGCGGGAAGAATTGTTAAACAAAATGTAGTTAAAATTAATGAGGCTATTCAAAATGGTTCTTTTTTTGAAAATGAGAATATTCTAAAAGTTATTGAAAATGTAAAGAAGAAAAAGTCTAGCCTTCATCTCATGGGATTATTGTCTGATGCGGGCGTTCATTCTTATAGCTCCCATCTTTATAGTTTTCTTGAGTTAGCTCAGAAAAAAGGAGTTAATAATGTTTTTATTCATATTTTTTCTGATGGCAGAGATAGCGGCCCTAAAGATTTAAAAAAATACATTAAAGAACTTAAAGAAAAAATTAAAGAATGTAATGTTGGCAAGATTGCCACAATAATGGGCCGTTTTTATGCAATGGATCGAGATAATAGGTGGGATAGAACAGAAAAGGCTTATTTGGCCCTAGCTGAAGGAAAGGGAAAACAGTTTAATAGTGTTTTGGAAGGGATTGAAAATGCCTACCAAAAAGGAGAGACAGATGAATTTATTGAGCCTCTTATTATTAACGGATTTAAAGGTGTCCAAGATTCTGATTCAGTTATTAGTTTTAATTATAGGGCTGACAGAATGAGACAAATTACAAAATCATTTTTAAAAAAAGATTTTAATTATTTTTCAAGAGATAAAAAAGATTTAGTTTTTGTTGCAATGACCCGTTATTATCCGAACATTCCCGCTTTTGTTGTTTTTGAAAAAGAAAAATTAAAAAATGTTTTAGGAAAAATTTTAAGTGATAAGAATATGAGCCAATTAAGAATTGCAGAAACTGAAAAAAGAGCTCATGTAACTTACTTTTTTAATGGCTTAAGAGAGAAACCTTTTGATCAAGAAGACAGATTTTTTGTGCCTAGCCCTCAAGTTAAAACCTATGATTTAAAACCAGAAATGTCTGCTTTTAAAGTAACTGAAGAACTTGTTGAAATAATCAAAAAAGATAAATATGATTTTATTCTATTAAACTTGGTTAATGTTGATATGGTTGGTCATACGGGCAATTTAAAAGCTGGAATTAAAGCAGTTGAAATAGTTGATCAATGTCTTGGTAAAATTGTCAGAGAAATTAAAAATAAAAAAGGAGTAGCTTTGATAACTGCTGATCATGGCAACGCTGAAGAAATGACTAATAATCAGGGTGAAATTAAAACAGAGCATAGTTTAAATCCAGTTCCCTTTATTCTTGTTTCAGAAAAATGTTATAATCTGAATCAAGGTAATTTATCTAACGTTGCTCCGACGATTTTAGAATTATTAAATATTAAAAAGCCTGAGGAGATGACAAGTAAAAGTTTAATTAAAAAATAAATTAAAAATTATATGGCTAAATTTAAAATTGATGAAAAAAAATGTATTAGATGTGGTGCCTGTGTTTCAGCTTGTCCAAAAGGAGTAGAATGGACAGATGAAAACAAACCCAAAATTATTGACTCAGAAGAGGTAGAAAAATGTGGAGGAGAAAAGATTTGTCCTTACGGGGCTATTGCTAAAGAAGAATAGTTGTTGACATAAAATTATTGCTTGTTATACTAAAACCGACTATACAAGTCGGTTTTAATTATTATGAAATTTTCTAAAAGAAGCCAGTATGGATTAAGAGCAATGATTTATCTTGCTCATAATTTTAAGGAAGAAAAAAGATATTGTTCATTAAGACAGATATCTACTTCTTTAAATATTCCTTTAAATTATTTAGAAAAAATACTTTTAAGATTAGAAAAAAATAATTTAATTAAATCGAAAAAAGGGGCTTATGGAGGGTATAGGCTAAACTCTTTATCCGCGGATATTACAGTAGGAGAAATTATAAATTCTTTAGAAAGCTCAAAGAATATTGTGGGTTGTTTGGATTATTCTGTTTGCCCCCAAGTTGATCAGTGTAAGGCCGTTCATGTTTGGAGAAAAATTCAAAAATCTTTAAATCAAACTTTAAATTCTATTACTTTAAATTCTTTAATTAAAAATGAAAAATAATATTTATTTAGATTATGCAGCAACAACCCCAGTTGATCCTAGGGTTTTGGAGACAATGCTTCCTTATTTCAATGATAAATTTGCTAACAGCATGTCTCTTCATTCTTTTGGTCAAGAAGCAAAAAAAGACCTAGAAAACAGTAGGGGAATAGTCGCTGATCTTATTGGGGCAAAAACTTCAGAGATAGTTTTTACTAGTTCGGCAACTGAAAGCAATAATTCTGTTTTAAAGGGTATTGCTTTTGCTAATCAGAAAAAAGGAAAGCACATTATTATTTCCTCTATCGAACATTCTTGTATTATGGAGAGCTCGAAATGGCTTCAAGAACATGGTTTTGAAGTGACTGAAATAAAGGTTGATCAAAATGGTTTAATTGATCCTAAATTAGTTCTTCAAGCTATTAAAAAAGAAACTATTTTAGTTTCTATTATGCATGCCAACAATGAAATAGGGACAATCCAGCCAATTAGAAAAATAGGAGAAATTTGTAAATCGAATAATGTTTATTTCCATACTGATGCAGCCCAATCTTTAGGAAAAGAAAAAATTAATGTTCAAAAAATGAATATTGATTTATTAACAGCTAGTGCTCACAAATTATATGGACCCAAAGGGGTAGGTCTTTTATTTGTTAGGGAGGGGGTTAAAATAGATCCTCTTTTACATGGGGGAGGGCATGAGTTTGGGTTAAGAGGATCAACGGTTAATGTTGCTGGAATAGTTGGTTTTGCTGAAGCTTGTAAGATTTGCCAAGAAAAAATGAAAGAGGAAGACAAGGAAATAAAAAGATTAAGAAATAAATTAATTCAGGGTATTCTTGAAAATAATAAGGAGGTTGTTTTAAATGGTCATCCAGAAAGAAGGCTAGCTAACAATGTTAATGTTGCTTTCTCCTATATTGAGGGAGAATCTCTTTTAATGCAGTTAGACATTCTAGGAATAGCCGTTTCAACAGGATCAGCCTGTTCTTCTAAAAAATTACGACCTAGTCATGTTTTAAAATCCATTGGATTAAAACATCACCAAATTCAGGGATCTTTAAGAATTAGTTTAGGGAGATGGACAAAGGAAGAAGAAATAGACTATTTGATAGAGGTCTTGCCTGGTATAGTTGAAAAACTGAGGAAAATATCACCATTTAAAGAATAAACATGAAATACAGTGAAAGGGTTTTAGATTATTTTAAAAATCCAAAAAATGTTGGAAAAATAGAAGGAGCTGATGGTGTTGGTAAGGTTGGGAATATTATGTG
Organism: uncultured Candidatus Saccharibacteria bacterium; assembly: GCA_964548875.1. Classification (GTDB taxonomy): domain Bacteria; phylum Patescibacteriota; class Minisyncoccia; order Minisyncoccales; family JANBVM01; genus CAYSZX01. The sequence goes on from CAZJSP010000004.1 coordinate 17,798, forward strand.
TGGAGATGTAATGTGGATTTATATTAAAGTTCAAGAGGAAAATAAAAAAGAAATTATTAAAGACATTAAATTTGAAACTTTTGGTTGTGTTGCGGCTTTAGCAACTAGCAGCGCCTTAACTGTTTTAGCCAAAGGGAAAACATTAGAAGAAGCTTTAAAAATTAGCAAGGATGATGTTGTCGAGTTTTTGGGGGGATTGCCGAATATTAAAATTCATTGTTCTCTTTTAGCTGTTGATGGACTATCAGAAGCTATTTATGATTATTTATGTAAGAATAATAAAAAAATTCCAGAAAAAGTTAAATTAAAACATAAAAAAGTTATTGAAGATTTAGAAGCAATTAAAGAAAAGAATAAATGAAAAAAGTGCTTTGTGCTATTTCAGGAGGGGTTGACTCCTCTGTTAGTGCCTATTTATTAAAGAATAAGGGTTATTTTGATGTTCAGGGAGCTTTTATTAGGTTTTTTGATAGTGAAAAATCTAGACTTAACGAAAAAAAGGCGGAAGAAATTGCTAAAAAAATTGGCATTCCTTTCCATGTTTTTGATTTTAGAAAGGAGTTTGAAAAAGAAATAATTGATTATTTTGTTGAGGGTTATCGAAAGGGAATTACCCCTAATCCTTGTGTTGTTTGTAATAAGAAAATGAAATTTGGTCTTTTTCTTGAAAAGGCTGAAGAATTACAAATGGATTTTATTGCAACAGGTCATTATGCTGTTTTAGAGAAAAAGAATGATCAGTTTTTTATTAAAAAAGGAAAAGACAAGAAAAAAGATCAATCTTATTTTTTATGGCAACTTAATCAAGAGCAATTAAAGCGCGTCTTGTTTCCTTTGGGTCATACTCAAAAAAAAGAAGTTCAGAAAAAGGCCCAAGAAGCTTCTTTATTAGGATTAATTAGCAAAGAATCCCAAGATATTTGTTTTATTAATAAAACAGCTAAAGATTTTCTTAAGAAGCGTCTTGGAAATAATCCGGGGAAGATTATTAATTCAAAGAAAAAAATATTGGGAGAACATGAAGGGTTATGGTTTTACACGATTGGTCAAAGAAAAAGAATTAAATTACCAGGTGGACCCTTTTATGTTTTAAAAAAAGATTTTGAAAATAATTATTTAGTTGTTACTAGGGATAGAAGAAAACTTCTCAAGGGAACAATTCAAATAAAAGATGTGAATTGGATATCTGGTGAAGAACCAGACTTGCCTCTCAGATGTGATTCTCAAGTTCGGTATGGATCTGAGTCTGTGCCGGTAACTATTCATAAGAAAGACAGCGATTATTTTTTAGGTTTTGATCAGATGAAAAAGTCTGTTTCTTTGGGGCAGTCAGCTGTTTTTTACAGGAGAGAAGTGGTTTTAGGAGGAGGTATTATCTGTTAAAATAGACTTATGAATTATGTTATTTGTCATTATCACGAAATAGCTTTAAAGGGGAAGAATAGGGGTCTTTTTGAAAGAAAGCTTGTTGAGAATATTAAACTTCTTTTACCTAAAGAAAGTTTTGATTTTGTTAAAAATATTCCTGGAAGAATTGTTATTAAGAAAAAGGAGGGCATTGAAAATAAAAAAATAAAGGCTATTTTAAAGAACATTCCGGGCATTGTTAATTTTTCTTTTGCTGAACGATGTAATCAAAACATTATTTCTCTCCAGAAAAAAAGCTTAGAATTTTTAAAAAAAGAAGAATTCCAAACATTTAGAGTAACGACTAAGAGATCTAATAAGAAATTTCCTTTTTCTTCTCAAGAAGTTAGTGAAAAAGTAGGGGCTTTTATTGTCGACAACATGAAGAAAAAGGTTGATTTGGAAGATTTTGATAAAAACGTTTTTATTGAAATTGTTAAAGATTTCTCTTTTATTTATTTGAAAAAACACAAAGGGCTGGGGGGGTTGCCTGTTGGAGCGAGCGGAAAAGGGTTGGTTTTAATTTCAGGGGGAATAGATTCTCCAGTTGCTGCTTTTTTAGCAATGAAAAGAGGTATTAAGGTTTCTTTTATCCATTTTCATTCTTTTCCTTACACCGATAAAGAATCTATTAATAAAGTAAAGAGAATTGTTAAAAGGTTAAGTTGTTTTCAGTTTTCTTCAAAATTATACTTGTCTTCTTTCGCAGATATTCAAAAAGAAATACTTTTAAATGTCCCAGCTAAATTTAGGGTTGTTTTATATAAAAGAATGATGAATAGGATAGCTGAAAAGATAGCGGAGAAAAATAAGATTCAGGCATTAGTTACTGGAGAAAGTGTAGGCCAGGTTGCCTCTCAGACTTTGGAAAATATTCATGTTATTGAGTCCGCCGTTAAAAAGACCATTTTAAGGCCTCTTATCTGCTGGAATAAAAACGAAATTATTAAAATATCAAAAAAGATTGGGGTTTTTGATCTTTCAATCCTTCCTTACCAAGATTGTTGTACTAGATTTGTTCCTAATCATCCAGTCACAAAAGCTCATTCTAAACAAATTGAGAGGGTAGAGAAGGATTTAAAAATTAATGAATTAGTTGAAAAATCCATTCAAGAAACAGAATTAATAAAAATTAATTTTGGTAAAAAATAGGCAAGTTGAATAATTTTTTTTAAAGTTTTAAAATATAATATTACTAATAATTAATTATTAAAATACTATGAAGTTAGATGGTAAAGTAGCAATTATTACTGGAGCTAGAAGGGGAATGGGAAGAACTCATGCTCTTACTCTTGCCCAGGCTGGCGCCAAAGTGGTGGTTTCAGATATTAATTTAGAAGATTGCTTGAAGGTTGTTAAGGAAATTGAAGAGGGGGGAGGAGAGGCCATGGCTATTAAGTGTGATATTTCGCAAAAAAAAGAAGTAGATGAAATGGTTCAGAAGACAATTGGTAAATTCGGTAGAGTTGATGTTTTAGTCAATAATGCCGGTATTGCTCAATTTAAATCTTTTTTAGAATTAACAGAGGAAGATTGGGATAGGACAATCAACATTAATTTAAAGGGTTATTTTCTTTGTTCTCAAGCTTGTGCTAAAGAGATGGTTAAACAGAAGTCAGGAGTTATTGTTAATATTGCGTCTATTGCTATGGGGCAAGTGGGAGTGGGCTTTCCACATTTGACTCACTATTGTGCCTCTAAGGGAGGAATTGTTGCTATGACAGAGGCTTCAGCTATAGAATTAGCTCCTTATAATATTAGAGTTAATGCTATTGCTCCGGGAGCAATTGATACGCCTATGGTCTCAGACATTAAAGAAGATCCTAAATCTTTAAATCCAATGTTGGCTAGAATTCCTTTAAACAAAATGGGGAAACCTCAGGACATTTCAGACGCTGTTTTGTTTTTATCTTCCGATCGCTCCTCTTATATGACAGGATCAGTAATTGTTGTTGATGGAGGTTATGTTGCCAACTAATATGAAAAAAATAGAACCAAAAACAAGTTTAGAAGATGTCTTAAAGATTGAAGGGTCAGAAAAGGTTTTGGGTAAGCACAAAGTTCCTTGTTTGACTTGTCCTTTTGCAGCGATTGAAATGGGAGAGTTAACATTGGAGACTATTTGTCAGAATTATAATATTGATTTGAATGAATTAATTAAGGAACTTAATGAGCTTCTCGGCTAAGAGCCTTTATGTTAAACTAAATCTAAGTCAATAATAATTAATTTAATCAATAAACATGAAAATTAAAGTATATAGTACGCCATCTTGTCCTTTTTGTGTTAGCCTTAAGAATTTTCTTAAAGATAATAAAATAGATTTTGAAGAAATAAATGTGGCTAAGAATAAAGAAGAGGCAGAAAAAATGATTGAGAAGTCAGGTCAAATGGGAGTTCCTGTCTTGGAAGTAGGAGATGAAATTATAGTTGGTTTTAACAAGAAAAAAATAATGGAGGTCTTAAACATTAAATAACATGGTTAAAATTGCTATTAATGGTTTTGGTAGGATTGGGAGGGCAACTCTTCGTTCTTTTTTAGAGAAGGATAAAGGTGAAGTTGTTGCTATTAATGATCTTACTGATTCTCAAACTCTTGCCCATCTTTTGAAACATGATTCTGTTTTTGGAAATTATAAAGAAAAAGTAGGTTTTGATAAGGGCCATCTTATTGTTAATAATAAAAAAATTAAGGCGTTTCAGGAAAGAGATCCTGAAAAGTTGCCCTGGAAAGAGTTAGGAGTGGATGTAGTTTTAGAATGTACAGGAATATTTAGAGATTATGAAGGAGCTAAGAAACATCTATTAGCCGGGGCTAAAAAAGTAATTATTTCAGCAACATCTAAAGATCCAGACAAAGTTCCTTCAATTGTTATAGGTGTTAATGATTCTGATATAGAAATTCAAAATTATGATATTTTTGATATGGCTTCTTGTACGACAAATTGTTTAGCTCCAATCATTAAAATTCTTCACTATAATATTGGAATTGAAAAAGGACTTATGACCACTGTTCATGCTTACACTACAACACAAAACATTTTAGACGGGCCTCATAAAGATTTAAGAAGGGCAAGAGCAGCGGCAGTTAATATTGTTCCTACTACTACTGGAGCAGCTAAAGCGATAGGCTATGTTATTCCTGAATTGGCTGGGAAAATAGATGGAATGGCCTTGAGAGTACCAGTGCCTAACGTTTCTATTGTTGATTTTGTTTGTTCTTTAAAGAAAGATACTAGTGTAGAAAAAATAAATAATATTTTTAAAAAGGAATCTTTAAAAGAGGAATGGAAGAATATTTTAGCTTGTGAAGAAAAACCCTTAGTTTCTTCGGATTATATTGGCAATTCCCATTCTTCTATTGTTGATCTTCCCTCAACAAGAGTTTTTGGTAATATGGTTAAAATTCTTGCCTGGTATGATAATGAGTTTGGTTATGCGAGCAGATTGACAGATTTTGGTCAGTACCTTGGTGAAAAAATTTAAAATTAAAATTAATGCAACCTTTGAGTTTTGAAAAAACAAAGAAAATTCTTTCTCGGTACGGAGTTATTTCTTGTCAGGAGATATTAGCTCAATCTAAGAAAGAAGTTTTTAGTTTTGCTGAAAAAAAAGGATTTCCTATTGTCGTTAAAATTTCTTCTCCTAAAGTTTCTCATATTACTAATATTGGTGGATTGGTGAAGAATATTAAAAACAAGAAAGATTTGGAAGGGGCTTGGGACAAGATACAAAAAGTTATTAAGAAAGAAGGAATTAAAGACGATTTAGAGGGTATTTTAGTTCAAGAGCAAGTTAAAGGGATAGAAGTTGTTGTGGGAATGCAAAGAAGTCAAGAATTTGGGCCCGTAATTATGTTTGGGTTAGGAGGGATTTTTGTTGAAGTTTTAAAAGATGTTTCTTTTGGTGTTTGTCCTCTTTCTAGGTCAGAAATTATGAATATGATTAAAAATATTAAAGCCTATAAAATTTTAAAGAAATTTAGAGGAAGGCCAGCGGTTAATTTTAAAAAACTTATCGATTTGATTCATGGAGTTTCTCAATTATCGCTTGAAAATGACAGTATCCAATCAATAGATTTAAATCCAGTCATGGTTAATGAGAAAAAAGCTTTAGCAGTAGATACCTATATTTTAAATGAAAAAACTAAATAAAATTTTTAATCCTCGGTCTGTTGCTTTAATTGGAGCGACAGATAGAAAGGGGTCGGTGGGAGCAAGTCTTTGTAAGAATTTGCTAGAAGGAGAAAAAAAGAGAAAAATCTTTTTTGTTAACCCTTTTCGGGCTAAAGCTTTTCAAAAAAAGACTTATCCTTCTATTAAAGACATTAAAGAAAAAATTGATTTGGTTTTAATCGCTACTCCAGCTTCTTCAATTCCAAAAATAACTGAAGAAATTAAGGAAAAGGGGGTTGGGGGAGTAATTATTATTTCGGCAGGTTTTGCCGAAACCGATTCTGAAGGCCAAAAATTACAAAATCAAATAGTTGAAACCTTTAATGAGGCTAATATTCCTTTTATTGGTCCTAATTGTCTTGGTATTCTTCGTCCCTCAGTTAACATAAATGCTTCTTTTGCCTTTACTTCTCCCTCTCAAGGAGATGTGGCTTTTATTTCTCAGTCAGGGGCTTTGGTTGGATCTGTTATCGATAAATCTCTTTTAGAAAATTACGGTTTTTCAACAATTATTTCTTATGGTAATGGAGCAGGTTTAAACTTATGTGATTTTTTAAAGTGGTTGAAGAATGATTCAAAAACAAAATCTATAGCTATTTATTTAGAAGCGGTTAAGGACGGGCAGAGATTTATGGAAGTTGTTAAAGAGGTAGGAAGAGTTAAACCGATTGTTGTTTTAAAGGCTGGTAAAACAAAAAGTGGTCAAGAAGCTGCCGTTGGACATACAGCCTCCTTATCTAGTAGTCATAATTTTTATTCTGCTGCTTTTCGTCAATCAGGGGCTTTAGAGGTAGAAACAGTTAAAGGCCTATTTAATACCGTTAAGGCTTTGGCCTGGCAACCTCGGGCTAAAAACAAAATTGCTATTATTAGTAATAGTGGAGGCTGTGGTGTTTTATTGGCTGATGCTTGTAATAAGTTTGAAGTAGGATTGGCCAGCGTAAAGAAGAGTGTTATTGATCAAATTAACAAGTCTGAAAAAATGGATAGAGAAATTTGCTCTAATAATCCAATTGATGTTTTTGGAGATTCTTTAGCTAACAGATATGATGTTGTTATTAATCATCTTCTTGCTCAAGACAATGTGGGGGGATTAATTGTTGCTCAAACCTTACAAGCTATGACAACAGTTGAAAAAAATGTAAAAATAATTACAAGAGCAAAAAAGAAATGGCCTGGAAAACCAATAGTTACTTTGTTTATGGGTGGAAAAAATATTTCGGAAGGAGTTCGTATTTTAGAAAAGAATAAAATTCCAAATTATTTTGATCCAGAGGAGGCTGCTCTGGCCATGAAAGCTCTTACTCAATTTAAATAAATTAACCTAATATTAACATGTTTGATGTAATCACTTTTGGCTCAGCAACATTGGACGTTTTTGTTCCTTACGACAAGAGAATTGATCTTGTTAAAAAAGGGAAAAAGATTAGTCCGTTTCTTCCGTTGGGAGAAAAAATGGAGGGAGTTAAAATAGATTTTTATCCTGGAGGGGGAGGAATTAATAGTGCAGCCAGTTTTGCTAAGCAGGGGTTGAAAGTCGCTTATTGTGGGTCAATTGGCAGTGATTACGCTGGTCAGTTTGTTTTAAATGATTTAAGCAAGAGTAAAATTAGTAAAAAATTTATTTTAAAAACTGATCAGAAAATTACAAATTGTTCTGTAATTTTTACTGGAGAGGAGGGGAAGGTAATTCTTCCTTATCGAGGAGCTTCTAGTCTTCTCCATATTCAGGAAATTCCTTTAGAAAAAATGAAAAATGCTGAATGGTTTTATTTATCTCCCTTATCTGGAAAATTAAGAAGAGGATTTTATAAGATTATTAGGTTTGCGAATGATAATAATATTAAGGTTTTCCTTAATCCTAGCAAATATCAATTACAGTCTTCAATAATTAAAAAAGCGATTAAAAGAGTTGACGTTTTAATGCTTAATCAGGAGGAAGCTTCTCTTTTGACACAAACTTCATTTAAGAAAGAAAAGCTTATTTTTAAAAAACTAGATCAATGGGTTAAAGGGGTTTGCATTATGACTAAAGGGAAAAAGGGATCAATTGTTTCAGATGGTGAATATTTATATGAAGCGTCAATTATAAAAAGAAAAATAGTTGATGAAACAGGAACAGGAGATGCTTTTGGCTCTGGCTTTGTCTTTCAATATATGAAAACTTCTAATATACAAGAATCAATTCAATTCGCTACAGCTAATGCTGCTGCCAATGTTGGTGTTATGGGAGCCAAGGAAGGAGTTTTAAGCAAAAATGATAATTGGAGAAAAGTAAAAGTTAGAAAGAAAAAATTGAAATTATAGCTTGACCTTAGTTAGCTATTTGTTATATTAACTTACATATTATTTAAATTTTTTAAAAATGATTAGTTTAAAAGCAGAGAAAAGATCAGATAAAAAAACAGATAAAATTAGAGAGGAAAATCTAGTTCCTGCTGTTTTGTATGGTCCAGAAATTGAGAATATTAAATTACAGGTTAATCTTGTTGATTTTGAAAAAGCCTATCAAGACGCCTCTGATTCTTCTTTAATTTCTTTGAAGGTAGAAGGAAAAGAATATTTAGCTTTGATTCGTAATCCTCAGTTTGCTCCTGTTAGCGATAACCCTATTCATGTTGATTTTTATCAGCCTCCTCTTAAAGAGGAAGTTGAGGTGGAGGTGCCTTTGATTTTTGAAGGGGAGTCTTTGGCTGTTAAGAATCTTGGAGGGACCCTGGTTAAGACTATTTCTGAGTTACCGATTAAAGCCCTTCCTCAAGATTTACCTAAAGAATTAAGGGTCAGTATTAATTCATTAGAGACCTTTAACGATAAAATTTTAGTAAAAGACCTATTTAAAGATTCTCAGAAGTTTACGATTATGAAGGATTTAGAGGATGTCGTTGCTTCAGTAAGTCGTCCAGAAGAAATTGAGGAAGAAGAACCTGAGCTTGGTGATATTATAGAGGAGGGCGAAGGGATTGAAGAGATTAGAGAGGGCCCAGAGGGAATTAAAGAAGAGACCAAGGAAGAAGAAACTGAAGAGAAACCAAAAGAATAGGCAATTAAAAAAATATGACTAAAAACAAACTCTTTAAGACCTTCCTCTTAATTAGCTCTTTTACTGTTTTGTTTTTTGGTTTTGTTTTTTCTGTGCGAGGAGAAGATTTAGATCAAACTTGTGAAATTCAATATATTGATAGCCAATATGAAAGTCTTTCTCGTTCAGAATATCAAGCCTTGTTAGAAAAATGCCAGGAGTATTATCAAGAAAAGAGTCGGGAAATTGAATCTAATATTGAGGAGACTAAAAAGCAAGAAGCGACCTATAGCAACCAAATCTACATTCTTAATAATGAAATTCAACGCCTTCAGAATGAAATTTACCAAGGTAATTTAAGAGTAGATGACTTGAGTATTCAAGTTGAAAGTACTGCTGATTCGATTGATGAGGCTTCAGAAGAGATTGAAAATGTAAAGGAGAGTCTATCCCAGATTTTAAGAACTATTTATGAAAAAGGGAATAGATCTTTTTTAGAAATATTTTTATCGGGAGATCAAATTTCTGATTTTTTTAGTAATTTAGTCTCTTTAGAATCATTAAGTAATAAAAACAAAGAACTTTTAGAAAGAATTGTTGATTTAAAATTTTATTTAGAAGAACAAAAAGATATTTTAAATAATGAAAGATATAGTTTGGAAAAGGCTATTCAGGTTCAGCAATTTCAGCGCCAGCAGAGTGCTCAATTAAAAAACGATCAAGAATACTTATTGGCCTTAACAGAGGCAGAGTATCAACAATATCTTAAGGAGAAACAAGAGACGGAAGAAAAGGTTGCTCAGATTAGAGCTAGAATTTTTAGTTTAGCTGGTATTGCCGATGCCCCAACTTTTGGAGAAGCTATTGATATTGCTGATCTTGTTACTCGGCAAATTAGAATTAGGCCTGCTTTTTTGCTAGCAATTATTAGTCAGGAATCAGCAATGGGTCGTAATGTTGGTCAATGCTATGTAACTGATCCAAAAACAGGGGGAGGGGTTTATAGGAGTGGCAGCCCTGTCTCTCGAATTATGCATGTTACTCGTGATTTGCCCATCTTTTTAAATATTGTTGGAGATAATTATGCTGACACTCCAGTTTCTTGTTGGATTCCTCAGTGTGCTGTTAGTTGGCAGGGAAGACTATATTTTTCTGGAGCTTCAGTAGATTCAAGCGGAAACATTACTTGTCATAAATCAGGATATGCTCCTTTTGGTTTTGGAGGGGCAATGGGTCCAGCT
>CAZJSP010000004.1:27650-29499 GCA_964548875.1 uncultured Candidatus Saccharibacteria bacterium
GTTTATTCCGAGTACTTGGGCTTTATATGAAAACAGAATTAAAAATTATACTGGCAAGATTACATCTAATCCTTGGGACGTTGTAGATTCTTTTACTGCAGCTGCCTTATATTTATATGATTTAGGAGCTTCCTCTCAGGGCTATTGGGCTGAACATAATTCAGCCTCAAGGTATTATGGGGGGTCTAATAGTTATGCTAATCAGGTTATGACTAGGGCTAATTGTATTCAGTCTTTTATGGATAATGGAGAGATGTCTTATAGTTGTCAGAATTTAATTTTTTAAAAATAGATTTAAATAAAAAAAGCAAGATAGTCTTGCTTTTTTAATTTGTTATTTTTAATTTAATTTCTTCGTAATTTTTTTAATCATTTTATCCATTTTTCCGGACATTATCTTATCAATTTTATGCCAGCTTTTTTTAATTCGATGGTCAGTAATTCTATCTTGGGGGAAATTATAGGTTCTAATTTTTTCTTCTCTTCCAGCTTGTCCAATTTGATCTCTTCTCTTCTTTTTTATTTTTTTCATTTTTCTATCCTGTTCCATTTGAAATATCTTGGCCTTTAAAATTGAAATAGCATTTTCCTTATTTTTGAGTTGATTTCTTTCACTTTGAGAAGTAACAACAATGCCAGTTGGTAAATGAGTAATTCGGATGGCTGTTTCGTTTTTATTAACATATTGACCTCCTGCTCCAGAAGCTCTGTAAGTATCTACTTTTAAATCACTTGACTTGATTTGGATGTTGTCTGTTTTAGATGGTTTAGGCATAACAGCAACTGAAGCCGTTGAAGTATGGATCCTTCCTGATTTTTCTGTCTGTGGAATTCTTTGAACACGATGAACTCCTCCCTCGTGTTTCATTTTTGGATAAACATCCTTACCTTTTAACTGGAAAGTAATTTGCTTTAATCCTCCCAAGTCTGTTTGATGGGAATCTAGAACTTTGATCTTCCAGCTTTGGTCTTGAGCATATTTTGAGTACATTTGAAAGAGGTCGGCAGCGAAAAGACTTGCTTCATTGCCTCCGACTCCTGCTCTTATTTCAAAAATGACTCCTTTTTTATTTTGAGTCATTTTTCTTTTTTCTTATCTTTTTTTTGCGAGGCTTTTGCTTACTGAGCCTTTCTTTAAATTTCTGAACTCTTCCTACTGAATCAAGATTCTTTTCTTTGCCAGTATAAAAAGGGTGACACTGAGAACAGGTTTCAGTTTCAATTAATTCTTTTGTTGCGCCAATATTAAAGGTGTTTCCACAAACACATTTAACTGTCGCTTTCGGGAAATATTTTGGATGAATATCTTTTTTCATGTTGATTTACTATGTCAATATCCACTATATTAACAAATCATTGTAAAAAATCAACAGGTTTATCATTTTAATATCTGTTAAAGTGACTAATTTATATGGGTTTTTGTTGCTTTATTAAAGAATTAAAAATTGTTTTTTATCCTTTTTTAATCTATAATTAAGCATTATTTGAATAAGCTATAAAGAGAAAACATGAAAAATGAAAAATTTGAAGCTCCTACTGTTAAAAAGGAGAAAAGAGAAAAAATTAAACCGGTTGAGATTTTTAAAGATAAGGTTGTTGTAATGGGCATAGAACTTGCTCGCAATCCAGAACCGGGAGAAAGAACACCAAAGGCTGAAAAGTTTGTAGATTTTATTCAAGATGAGTTTTCTTTAGATTTGATGCAAAAGATTGCTAAAGGGGCAGCTTTAGAACAACCAACATTATTAGAGGGGGGAGCGGCAATTGGTAAATCAATAACTATTGAATATTTAGCTTTCTTACTTAATAAAGAAATTTTTAGAATGAGCTTGAATGGTCAGACTGAAGA
>CAZJSP010000005.1:0-24175 GCA_964548875.1 uncultured Candidatus Saccharibacteria bacterium
ATCGCAATAATCGATTAAAACATCTTTTAGAAATTGGGGCTCCTGAAGTAATTGTTCGTAATGAAAAAAGAATGCTGCAGGAGGCTGTTGATTCTTTGGTTGATAACACTAAAAGATCAGGCTCTAGCGCTAGAGGAAGAGGGCGAGGAAGAGTCTTAAAATCTTTAGCCGATATTTTAAAAGGAAAACAGGGAAGATTTAGAAGAAACCTTTTAGGTAAAAGGGTGGATTATTCAGGAAGATCAGTTATTGTAGTTGGCTCTGAATTAAAATTTGATGAAGTTGGACTACCTAAAGAGATGGCCTTAGAATTATTCAAGCCCTTTATTATTAATAGGCTTTTGGATAAAGAATTAGCCTATAATGTTAGAGGAGCTTCTAAATTAATTGAACAAGGAATAGATGAGGTTTGGGAATCTTTAGAAGAGGTAGTAGAAGGCAAGCTGGTTTTACTGAATAGAGCTCCAACTCTTCATCGATTAGGTATTCAAGCCTTTAAACCTATCTTAGTAGAAGGGAAAGCAATTAGGCTGCACCCAATGGTCTGTTCTGCTTTTAACGCTGATTTTGATGGAGATCAGATGGCTGTTCATTTACCCCTATCAAAAAAGGCTCAAAAAGAATCACAGGAAAGAATGTTATCTAGTGCTAATCTTTTAAAGCCAGCTACCGGAAAGCCGGTTGTTAGTTTAAACCAAGATCTAGTTTTAGGTTCTTATTGGCTGACTGTATTTAATAATGAAGAAGAAAAAGACATTATATTTAGTAGTTTTGATGAAGCTATTTTAGCTTATGATCTTGGAAAAATAAAAATTAAATCAAAAATTAAAGTAGTCAAGAGTGCTTTTGATAAAAAGAAAATTGACGTTAAAGAAGAAGAAAGATTTGTTGAAACTTCAGTTGGAAGAATTATTTTTAACAAAGCTTTGCCCGAAGACTTTGAATTTCAGAATAAAGTAATTAAGAAGGGGGTCTTAAAGAAAATAGTAGCCCAAGTAATTGAAAGATATCCCTCTGAAAAAACTAAAAACATATTAGATAATTTAAAGAATTTAAGTTTTGAGTATTCTACTATCTCAGGAATTACTTGGGGACTAGACGATTTAATTATTCCTAAAGAAAAACAAAAAATTATTAAGGAAAGCGAGAAAAAAGAAGAAGAAATAGAAAAATCTTGTGAAAAAGGATTAATTACTGAAAAAGAAAAATCAGCTAAGGTTATTACTATTTGGGGTAAGGCCAAAACAGATATTAAGGAAGTCATAAAAAAAACATTGCCTCATGAGGGATCTGTTTTTCAAATGATTGATGCAGGAGCCAAGGGTTCTTGGGAGCAAGTTGTTCAAATGTGTGGAATGAAAGGGTTGGTGGCTAGTCCAACTGGAGAAATTATTGAACTTCCTATTAAAGCTTCCTATCACGAAGGGTTAGCTCCTTTGGAATACTTCCTTTCTACGCACGGAGCAAGAAAAGGTCAGGCTGATAGATCTTTAAGAACTTCTAGCGCTGGCTATTTAACCAGAAGATTAGTTGATGCCGCTCATCAAGTAATCGTTACCGAGAAAGACTGTAAAGATGATAGGGGGATTGTTGTAACCAAAGAAGATGCTAAAGATTTAGATCAGAGCATTGTTTATAAGATTGTTGGAAGGGTTTGTCTGGATAATATTAAAGGTGTTTGCAAAAAAAATGATATAATAGATTGGGAGATGGGTAAAAAAATAGCTAATAATGACAAAATTAAAGAAGTAAGAGTTCGATCTCCTATGAGCTGTCAGACTGTTGGTGGTATTTGTGGTCAGTGTTACGGTTGGGATTTGGGCAATAACAAGTTGATTGATTTGGGCGAAGCAATTGGAGTGGTAGCTGCTCAAGCTATTGGTGAACCAGGAACCCAATTAACAATGAGAACCTTTCACACTGGAGGAGTAGTAGGAGGAGCAGATATTACCTATGGACTACCAAGAGTTCAAGAAATAATTGAATTAAGGAATCCAAAATGGAAAGCCAAGCTAGCTTTAACTGATGGTAAGGTTTCAGAGATTACACCTGATAAAATCGTTAAAGTTAAGAGCGATAATCCTAAATCAAAGAAAAAGAAAAGTATTAGTTACAAGATCCCTTTAAATTCTAATGTTTGGGTTAAGAGAGGAGAAAAAATTAAGAAGGGTCAGCAATTATGTGATGGAAATTTAGATATTGAGGAATTGTTCAAATTAACTAAAGATAAAGAAAGAACTTGGCGCTATATTCTTCATGAAATTCAGAGAGTTTATGTTTCTCAGGGAGTTTATTTACACGACAAACATATGGAAATTATTGTTCGCCAGATGCTTTCCAGAGTTAGAGTAGTTGATCCTGGAGACACTCCATTTAATCCAGGAGAAATTGTTGAAAGAGCCAGTCTTATTAAAGAGAACAAAAAGGTTAAGAAAAAGGCAACTGCTAAAACCTTGTTGTTGGGTCTTTCAAAGGTGGCTCTCAACACCGATTCATTCCTTTCTGCTGCTTCTTTCCAAAGAACAACTAGAGTCTTAATCAAGGCTTCTTCCGAAGGCAAGGAGGACGACTTAAAGGGCTTAAAAGAAAATGTAATTATTGGTAAATTAATTCCAGTTGGAGCAGGCTTTAAAAAGAAAAAATAATTATGGGGGAAAAACAAGATAAAAAAGAAAAAGAAAAGAGTCTCTTTGGTTCTTTTTTTCCTGAGCGAACTAGAAACTATGTTTTTGGGTTTTTATTCTTTTTTTTAGCAATTGTATTTACTTTGGGTTTTTTTAACAAGGCGGGGATAGCTGGGGAGATTTTTCATAATAGCTTTAATTTTTTAACAGGAGAGACGGTCAAAGGGCTGCCTCTTTTATTTATTTTATCTGGTTTTACTTTTTTTGTTACTAAATACAAGAATATTTTTGGCCTTTTAATTTTAGGCCTGTTGTCTTTTTTGCTGGGCTTCTCTGGTCTTTTAGAGAGTTTTAACCCAGGTTTAATGAAGGGGGGGTGGGCTGGTTATTTATTAAACTGGCCTCTTATGAAACTTTTTGGGTTTTGGGTTTCTCAAATTGTTTTCTGGTTTTTAGTAGTAGCTGGAATAGGCATTTTTTGGTACTTATTAAAAGAAAAAATTCAAAAGAAAAAAGAAGATAAAAAACCTTCCTTTATTAGAAAGATATTTGCTCCTCGCTTTAAAGTTGAAGAGATAAAAGATGTTTTTCCATCTTCTGATAAAAAGAAAAAGGAAGGTGATAAAAAGAAGAAGATAGAAATTACAGAACCTATCTTAGAAAAGAAATATAATTTACCTCCAGTTGAATTATTAGATTCTCGAATAGAAAAGCCTAAATCTGGGGATGTTAGAAGACAGTCAGCCATTATTGAGAAAACACTAGATAGTTTCGGAGTGCCAGTTGAAATGGTGGGAGTTAATATTGGCCCAACCGTTACTCAGTATTCTTTTAGACCAGCTGAAGGTATTAAGTTATCTAAAATTACTAACCTATCTAATAATTTAGCCTTAGCCCTAGCTGTTCATCCTATTAGAATAGAAGCCCCTATTCCAGGCAAAAGTTTAGTTGGAATTGAAGTTCCGAATAAATCAAGATCTTTTATTCATATTAAAGAATTTATTAAAAATAAAAAATTTCAAGAATCAGATAACCCTTTAATAATTTGTTTAGGAAGAGATATTAATGGGGGGTCTATTTATGCCGATTTATCTAAAATGCCTCATTTACTTGTGGCTGGTTCAACTGGTTCTGGTAAAACTATTTTTCTTAACAATTTAATTCTTTCTTTGGTTTACAGAAATTCACCTCAAGAATTAAAATTAATTTTAATTGATCCGAAGAGAGTTGAGTTTAGTCTTTACAAGGATTTACCTCATTTACTATGTCCTCCAATTATTGAACCTGAAAGAGCGGTTAATGGCTTAAAATGGTTAGTTCAAGAAATGGAGAACAGATTTAAATTGCTTTCTTCTGAAAAATCAAGAAATATTTATACTTACAACGAGAAGGCCAAAAAAGGAGAATTTGATCCCTTACCCTATATTGTCTTAATTGTTGATGAGCTGGCCGATTTAATGGTCTCTAAAGGAAAAGAGGTGGAGGGTTTAATTGTTAGATTGTCTCAGATGTCTAGGGCTGTTGGAATTCATTTAGTTTTAGCAACTCAAAGACCTTCGGTTGAAATTATTACTGGATTAATTAAGGCCAACATTACTTCTCGAGCTGCTTTCCAAGTAGCTTCTCAAGTTGACTCTAGAACAATTTTAGATTCTTCGGGAGCAGAAAAGCTTTTAGGTTCGGGAGACATGTTATTTGTCTCAACTCAAACCAACAAACCAAAGAGATTGCAAAGTGTTTATGTTTCGGAAGATGAAATTAAAAGATTAATGGATTGGGCTAGAAAGCAGAAAGGAATAGAGGAAGATGCGGAAGGAATTGAAGAAATAGAAGAAAGTCTTTTGGAGGCTCTAGACGAGGTTGAAGAAGAAGAGGAGGATGGTGGTGATTTTAAAAAAGACTCTTTGTTTGAAGAGGCTAAAAGAATTGTTATTGAAAGGCAAAAAGGTTCAGCCTCCCTTCTTCAAAGAAGATTGAGAATTGGCTATCCAAGAGCAGCTAGAATTTTAGACTCTTTAAGCCGAGAAGGAATTGTTGGACCAAGTCGAGGCTCTAAAGCAAGAAAAGTTTTAGTTTCTAAAGAAGCTTATTTAGGTAACAATGAAGACAGTGAAGAAATAGAAGATGAGAATGAAGACGATTGGGAACAGCTTTAAAAAATGTTATTATAATTAATATGGCAAAAAAGAAAAAAGATAATAAGCAAGAAGATTTAAAGAAAACCATTGCTGAAATAGAGAAGAGGTTCGGTGAGGGAGCAATAATGAGATTAAAAGATTCTAAGGCAACAGATGTTGATGCTATTTCAACTGGAGCCTTGAGTTTAGATCTGGCTTTAGGAATAGGAGGAATTCCGAGAGGAAGAATAGTTGAAATATATGGAAGTGAAATGTCAGGGAAAACCACTTTGGCCCTTCATATTTTAGCAGAAACCCAAAAGAAAGGAGGAGTGGGAGCTTTTATTGATGCTGAACATGCCTTGGATCCTGATTATTCTAAAAGAATAGGGGTTGATGTTGAGAATCTATTAATATCTCAACCTAATTCAGGAGAACAAGCCTTACAATTAACAGAAACATTAGTTGAATCAGGAAAAATAGACACAATTGTTATTGACTCAGTTGCTGCTCTAGTTCCGAAAGCTGAAATTGCTGGAGAGATGGGTGATTTTCAGATTGGTTTACAGGCTCGTTTAATGAGTCAGGCTCTAAGAAAACTAGCAGGAATGATTTCAAAAACAGATACTTCAGTTATTTTTATTAATCAAACTAGAATGAAAATAGGGACCTTTTTTGGAAACCCTCAGACAACTTCTGGAGGACTAGCTTTAAAGTTTTATTCTTCAGTTAGAATTAATCTAGCTCGAAGAGCTCAAATTAAAAGTAAAGATAAAATTATCGGGAATAGGATTAAAGCAAAAGTTGTTAAAAATAAAGTAGCGGCCCCTTTTAAGGTGACCGAGTTTGATATTTATTACAACGAAGGAATTTCCTATATTGGAGATATTATTAATTTAGGATTGAGTAAAGACATTGTTAAAAGAAAGGGGAGCTGGTATTGGTTTGGAGAGGAAAAATTAGGCCAAGGAATGGAAAATGCTAGAGAATTTTTAGGAAAAAATCCTAAAGTTTTAAAATCAATTAAAAAAGCTATTCTAAAAGACGAGCAAGAAGAATAGCCTTTATTAAAATCTTATTTCGAAACAAAGGGTAATAAGCCTAAAAAGCGTGCTCTTTTAATAGCTTGAGCCAAACCTCTTTGGTGCTTTGAACAAGTACCAGTTCTTTTTTTAGGTCTTATTTTCTTTAATCCAGAAGTAAACTTCTCAAGAACCTTAGTGTTCTTAAAGTCTATTTCTTGAATATTTCTTTGGCAAAAATAACAGGGCATAATTAGAATGGTATATCGTTAACGTCTATTTCTTCATCCTGTTCGATAACAGGAATTTCTTCTTGAGGTTTAGAAGGCTGTTCCTTTTTTGGTTGGGAAGAGCTTTCTGATCGAGGACCAAACTGAACTCTTTCAGCAACAATTTCAGTTATATATCTCTTTTTACCCTCTTTATCGTCCCAGCTTCTTGTCCTAATTCTTCCTTCAATTAAAGCTAAGCTCCCTTTCTTTAGATATTTGGCAACTGATTCAGCGGTTTTTCCAAAAACAACAATATTGTGAAACTCCACTTGTTGTTGTTTCTGTCCTGATTTATCAGTGTAGTATCTATTAGTTGCTAAACCAAAATTAGATACAGCTGTTCCAGAAGAAAACATTTTTGTTTCCGGATCCTTTGTTAATCTTCCGATTAAAAATACTTTATTAAGATCCATATTATTCGTGTAAAATTTTTTCTAATTTTTCTTCTATTTTTTTCAATTCGACTTTTGTTTCTTTTATAGGTTTAACTATTTTCTTTAGTCGAGGACTCTTTTTTTCCTCTTTAATTACTTTTTTCTTAAACAGTAAATATCTTAAAACATTGCTTTCTTTTTCAATTTCTTTTTTTAAGGAATTAATTTTATCTGCTTCTAATTCAAAAACAATTGTTGCTAAAAAAGCCCTATCTTGTTTTTGGATTTGATAAGCCAAATTTATTTCAGAAGTAACTTCTGATTTTTTAATATTCCCCTTTTCTTTTTCAATTAAAGATTTGAATTTTTCGTTTAAAGAGGAGGCCTCTTTTTCGGGAATATTGGTAGATACTAAATAGTCTAATTCGTATAATTTCATATTACTTATGCTATAATAAAAATATATTTTAATCAAGGATATATGAATCAAATTAAAAAGACAATATTTAGGGAGTATGATCTTAGAGGCAAGGTTCTAGAGGAGCTTAATAAAGATACTTGCCGTCTTATAGGAAAAGGGTTTGGAACCCTATTAAAACAAAAAGGGGTTAATGAATCTATAGTTGGTTATGATGCCCGCTCATATTCTCCCTGGATTAAGGATTCTTTAATTGAAGGGCTTCTTTCAACTGGAATTAATATTGTTGAAGTCGGGCAAGTTTTAAGCCCTATTGCCTATTTTTCTCAATTTCATCTTCAAGTTAAGGGATTAGCAATGGTTACGGCCTCTCATAATCCTAATGGTTGGAGTGGCTTTAAGTTAGGCTATAATTATGGGTCTACTTTATTGCCCGATGATATTAAAGAATTATATAAAATTATTATTAAGAAAAAGTTTAAAAAGGGTCATGGCCAAAGAAAAGAATATAGGGATATTATTAATGATTATAGTGATTTTTTAGTTAAAAAAGTAAAAATTAAAAGACCAATTAAGGTCTTAGTTAATGCTGGTAATGGAACAGCAGGCCCTATTGTTCCTCCTATTCTAGAAAAAGCTGGTTGCCAAGTTGTTAAGCAAAACTGCAATCTTGATTTTAGTTTTCCCCATCATGAACCTGATCCGGCAAGCGTAAAAATGTTAAAGATTATGGGGGTTAAGGTTAAAGAGTCAGGAGCTGAGATAGGGATTGGTTTTGACGGGGATGGAGATAGACTCGGGGTGGTTGATGAGAAGGCCAATATTATTTGGCCGGATAAATTTATGATTTTACTCGTAAGACAAGTTTTAAAAGAAAAACCAAACTCTAAAATTGTTTTTGATGTTAAATGCTCCCAAGCTTTAATTGAAGAGATTGAAAAGAATGGAGGAATACCTGTTATGTGGAAGACCGGTCATTCTTATATTAAACAAAAAGCTAAAGATATTGATGCTGCTTTAGCTGGAGAGAGGAGTGGTCATATTTTTTACAGACATGATTATTATGGTTATGACGATGCTACTTTTTCTGCTTTAAAATTATTAGAATATTTATCAAGTCAAAGTAAACCCCTCTCTAAAATCATGAAAGGAATTCCTCAATATTTTACTTCTCCAACTTGGCATGCAGAGTGTCCAGATAAAGTTAAATATAAGATTGTTGACCAATTAGTTGAAGACTTTAAAAAAGAATATGGTGAAGAAAAAGTAATTGATATTAATGGAGCAAGAGTCTTGTTTAATGAAGGTTGGGGTTTAGTGAGAGCTTCCTCTAATCTCCCTAGCTTAGTTTTAGTTTTTGAATCAAAAACAAAAAAAGGGTTAAATAAAATAGAGGATATTTTTAGAAAAAAGGTATCTCAATACAAGGAGGTTAACAAAGAATGGAAAGATTAAAATCCCATTTTTTCTTTTACTTCTCCGACTGTTGATTGAGCAATAGCTTTTGCTTTTTCTCCTCCTCTTTTTAGAATTTCTTCAATGTAAACTTCTCGAGAGAGAAGTTTTTCTCTTTGTTCTCTTAAAGGTTTTAATTCTTGAATTAATAGGTCAGTAAGAGATTTTTTAAATTCAGAATATTTTTTGTTTTTAAATTCTTTTTCTAGAGAATTTATTGTTCTACTAGAAACTAAAGAATAAATTTGGAGAAGATTAGATATTCCTTGTTTCTTTTTAGGTTTGTAGACAATTTTATCTCCAGTGTCAGTTACACTAGCCATTATTTTCTTTTTAATATTTTTTGGCTCTTCAAAAAGACCAATATAGCCCTTAGGGCTGCCTGTTTTAGACATTTTCTTTTTAGGATCCTGTAAAGACATTATTCTTGCTCCTTTTTTTGGTATTAAGGGCTTAGGAATATTAAAAGTTGTTCCAAATCTTTTATTGAATTTTCTAGCTATTTTTCTAGTTAGTTCAACGTGCTGTTTTTGATCTTCTCCAACGGGAACAGCCTCTGTTTTGTAGAGAAGAATATCAGAAGCCATTAAAACAGGATAATTAAGAAGCCCAGCGTTAATGTTTTTGGGATGTTTTTGAGATTTGTCTTTAAACTGAGTCATTCTTTTTAAATCTCCTAAAGAGGTTATTGTTCCTAATAACCAGGCCAACTCACTATGTTCTTTAACTTGAGATTGACGGAAAATAATTGATTTTTCAGGATTAAGACCAACGGCTAGATAAGCAGCTGCTATTTCTATAATATTTTTTTTCAACTCTTTCTTTTGGTAGGGGGTAGTAATAGCATGAAGATCAACAACACAATAAATGCCTTCATTGTCTTCTTGAAGGCTAATCCATTGTTTAATGGCTCCTAAATAATTTCCAAGATGTATTTCTCCTGTTGGGCGAATGCCACTAAAAATACGCATTATATTTCTATTATTACGGGAAGAATCATTGGTCTACGTTTTGTCTTTGAGTATAGGAATTGTCCTATTTTACTTTTTAGATCGTTTTTAATATTAGTCCAATTAATTCCTCCTCCATTATTAACTGCTTGATTAACAATTTTACTTGCTTTTTTTCTAGTTTCCCTTAGCAAATCTTTAGATTCTCTAAGATAAACAAATCCCCTAGATATTATATCAGGAGAACTGACTATTTTACCAGTCTGTTTATCAACGACTAGAATAACAACAAACATTCCGTCTTCAGCTAAGGAAGCCCTATCCCTTAAAACAATTTTTCCAACATCTCCGACTCCCAATCCGTCAATCATGACAGCTTCAGAGGGAACGGTTCTCTTATCAATGTTAAATTGATTTTTAGCTAAATTAATAATTTGCCCATTCTCGGCAATAATAATTTTGTCTTCGTCAACTCCTGATTCTCTAGCTATTTCAGCATTGGCAAAGAGCATTGATACCTGTCCATGAATAGGCATAAAGAACTTAGGCTTCATTATTTCAATCATTTGTTTTAATTCTTCTTTTTTAGCGTGTCCTCCAGCATGGATATCCATCATTTGATAGTGGTATACTTTTGCTCCCTGTCTTAAAATTTCATCTTTAATTTTTTGAACTGTTCTTTCATTGCCAGGGATTACAGAAGAAGAAAAGATAACAGTATCTCCCTTACCTAACTTAATATTTCTGTTTTTTCTGGAAATAATCTTCATTAAGGCAGCATTAGATTCTCCTTGAGCCCCAGTACAAATAATAGTTATTTGGTTATCTTGATAATTTTTTACCTTATTGGCTGGAATAAATGTATTCTTTTTAGCTTTGATATAACCTAAATTTATAGCTAAATCTAAATTAGTCTTCATAGAATAACCTTGGACGCAGACCTTCCTATTATTTTTTTCAGAAATTTCAATAACTTGTTGGATCCTGTTTAAAAGAGAAGAAAAAGTAGAAACAATAATTCTTCCTTTTGTTTTTTCGATAATTTTTGCTAAATTCTTCTTAATTTCTCTTTCTGATAAAGAATGCCCTTCTTCTTCTGCTCCAGTCGAATCACAACAAAGAAGATGGATTTTTCTGTTACCAATTTCCTTTAGTTTTTTGAAATCTACTGGCTTATCATTAAGAGGGCGAGGATCAAATTTAAAATCAGAAGTATGAACAATCTTTCCAATTGGAGTTTCAATAAATAATCCTAGATTTTCTGGAATGCTGTGGTTTTGACTAAAAAACTCTACTTTAAAAGGATCAAGACTTATTTTTGATCCATCCCTTACTTCAGTTATTTTGATTTTTGGTTGTTTTGGAAATTCTTTTTGCCTTTTTAAAATAATTCCTTTTGCCACAGAACTAGCAAAAATTTTTAAGTCCTTCTTATGTATTTTTTTCAAAACATAGGGAAGAGCTCCAATATGATCGTAGTGACCATGAGTAAAGACAATTCCAACAACGTCTTTAGCTCTGTTCTTTAAGTAATCTGTGTTGGGGATAATATAATCGATACCCGGGGTTGATTCTCCAGGCATACCAAAACCAACATCTATAATGAGTATTTTTCTCTTATACTCCATTAACATCATGTTTCTTCCAACTTCCCCCAACCCTCCTAAAGGAATAATCCTTAAATGATCAGAGGCTTGTGAGCCCTTATTCTTTTTCGAAGAAGGCCCTTTAATGTGTTTAATTCCGTGAATATTTTTATTTTGTTTCATTTTTAATTATTTATCTTAATATGTGCCGGAAGAGAGATTTGAACTCTCACGGGCTTTTGCCCACAGAGATCTGAACTCTGCGTGTCTACCATTCCACCATTCCGGCAGAACGTCTTTACCAAGTTTTAATTGCTTGTTCCCACCTTTGAAGGGTGCCAATGTCTTGCCATTTTCCTTTCCACTTATAGCCAAAGAGCTTTCTTTCTTGAGCTAATTTAGGGAAAAGATCTTTTTCTAACATTGCAAAATCTTCATTTGTAGGATAATAATTTTTTATTTCAGGCTCTATAATATAAAGGCCTGAGTTAATATAAGAAGAAAGAGGAGTTTTTGATTTTTCTCCAAACTTTATAATTTGATTGTTTTTAAGTTTGACTGAACCATAGGATTCAGAGTCTTCTACTTTTACCAAACCAATTGTTGCTATTCCTTTTTTCTTCTTGTGCCATTCAATCATTTCTTTTAAATTTAAATCTTTTAGTTCGTCTCCGTTAGAAACAACTATTGTTTCTGAGAACCATTGATTTGTTTTTAAAAGGGGAGTAAAGGTTCCAGAAGGCTTTAATTCAACAATAAATTCTATTTTTTCTTGAGGAAAAAAATCATCCTTCCATTTCTTAAAATATTCGAAATGTTTTTTTTGAACATTAATTTTAATGTTATTAATTCCGTTTTTTAAATAGAGACCTATTAAATAGTTGAGAACTGGTGTACCGTGCACCGGAATTAAGGGTTTAGGAATTTCTAAGGTAACAGGGTAGAGCCTTGTTCCTTCTCCTCCAGCCAGAATAAAACCTTTCATGATTATTTTTGTAGTTTTTCGAAATGCTCTTTTAACTCTTGAGCATAATCAGAACGTTTAAGAGCAAATTCAAGAACAGTTTTTAAATATTCTAATTTATTGCCAGTATCATAATATCTTCCTTCTTCTATTTCGCAAGCATAAACCGGATATTTCTCTTTAATTAAAACGTTAATTGCGTCTGTTAACCATATTTCTCCTCCCTTTCCAGGATCTATATTCTTAATAATATCAATTATTTTAGGAGGAAGGATATAGGCTCCATGAGTTGCTAAATTAGAAGGCTCTGTTCCTGGCTTAGGCTTTTCAACTATTTCTTTAATTCGGAATAAATTATTATCAACCTTTTCTATGTCGGCAATCCCATATCGAGAGATTTTTCTTTTATCTTTTATTCTTACTCCTGAAATAATCACTCCTTCATGTTTTTCATAGGCTTTTAACATTTGAGCTAGGCGAGGAGGGTTAGATTTAATAAATTCATCTCCCCACATTACTGCAAAGGGTTCATTATTTAAAACAGGTTCAGCGGCCAAGACAGGCAATCCATTACCATAAAGCTCTCCTTTTTGCCTAATATATATAAAATTTGCTAGATCAGCGATTCTTTTAATTTCTTCTAAGGCCTTTGTTTTTCCTTGTTTTTTTAAATGGTCTTCTAATTCTAGACAGCGGTCAAAATGATCCTCAATGGACCTTTTTTGCCAACCAGTAACAATAACAATATCTTTAATTCCTGAATTAACGGCCTCTTCAACAACATATTGAATGACTGGTTTATCAACAACAGGAAGCATTTCTTTTGGAATTGCTTTGGTTGCTGGTAAGAATCTTGTTCCCCATCCAGCAGCAGGAATAACAACCTTTTTGATTTTTGACATATTTTTATTTTAAATTAAGAAAATCCAAACTAGGAATTGATTTAAGGGGTTTTTGAGAATATATTTCTGGGATTTCCTTATAATTATTATTTTGAGCCCATCCTGATTTGAGGTAATAATAGCAGGCTCCTTTTTTTTGTCCAATTTTTGAATAGTCAGAAACACATTTTTTTGAAACCCAATTGGCCATTTTTAATGTTTGGTTGGATCTATTAATTGTTACATGACCATACTGAGGAGGAATGGAAATATGGTCTCCTTTTTTTCCTTCTATAAAATAAACATCACTTATTTTATTGTTTTTTTGTCTTTGTAATAAAAACAAGCCCTCTCCCTCTAAAATAATATAAATTTCTCCGTGGGCTTCAGCATGATAGTGTCCTTTAGTTTTAACAAACTCTTGTCCTAATATCCGAGGAGGAATAATAGTGATATCATATCTAAGATTATCTTTTTCTTTTAATCCTCTATACATATAATAAAGCTCATAGTTGGGAGCGTTTTTAGCCCATTCTTGGTCGAAAAGAACCTCTTTCATATCATTAAGATGTCTAATGTCGGGAGTTTTGTTTGATAAATCTATTTCCATACTCTTTTAGTTTTAATATACCAACTACCTATATTATAAAATCTTTCAGATGGATCAGCAATAATAGAAGGCTCAACACCTTTTATTTTATCAGAAACAGAATAAAGATAGTCGGGGTTGTAAAGAAAAACAGCAGGAGAATCTTCAATTAAAATATTTTGAAATTCTTCTAGGGCTTTACCTCTTTGACTTTGATCTAAAAATTGCCTGTTGTCTTCTAAAAGAATATCAACGTCTCTGTTGTCATAATTAACTAGATTTAGCCCCATTTCTCCGTTTTGGGTTGAGTGCCAGAAGGGGAAAGGATCAGGAATAGAGGAAAGCATTGTTCCGAAAAGAAGAGCATCAAAATCTCTGTTTCTTAAAATATCTCTTTCTAAACCACTCAAGTCTAAAATATTGAGAGCAACCCTAACCCCCATCTCTTTCCATTGATTTTTTAATTCTTCAGCTATTTCTATTAAAATAGGTTGATCAATAGTTGATAAGGTAAAAGAAAGAGGAATTATTTCTTCTGGAGTCTCAAAACAAACCTCATTTAACTTTTCTCTAGTTTTACCTCTGACTGATCCTGTTCCTTGAGTTAGACCAAAAGGAGATAAAACATCATCAGAATATTTTTCTTGGAATCTAATTACGGCCTCTCTGGTTGAAGATCCAAAATAACCACTAACTGTTCCTTCAGGATAGATTTCTGGATATCTTGCTAAACATTTTTGAAGCTCGGTAACTTCACTATTTCTAGAGCCAACAGAAAGATCGCCTTTAAAGGTAAAGCTTGGTTCTTCTGTTTTTTTCTTTTCTCGAAACCCTTCCTCAGATATTAAAAATCCTGATTTTTCTAAAAGACTATTGGCCTCTTCTGGGTCGTAAGTGTAAATATAGGATGGCTCTTGAAGATTGTAGAGATCAGGGAGAATTGGAGAGTGAACTATTCCTCCTTTTTGTGAAAAGAAATTATCTAGAAGAGACTCCTTGTTTGTTCCGTAATTAAGTGCTTTTCTAACATTCTTGTCTTCGAATATTCTTTCTTCTTCCATATTAAGAAAAACAGCAAAATATCTTGGCATTGTAAAATGAATTAAATTTTCGCTATCAGGGAAATTTTGACTATTTAAAGAAAAGTTATCTATCTGGTTATTGTTATAGGCTTTAAGTAAGTCTTCCTCGGTTTGGTAGAAATTAAAGGTAATGTTAGGGATATAGACCGATCTATGATAGTTATTGTTTTTTTGTAATTCTATTGAGGTAATAGCCCCGTCTTTCTCTTGTTTTATATTTTTTAATTTATAGGGTCCGGAACTAAGAGGGAGAAGGTTTTTAGAGGAAAGGGCAAAATTAGCAGCACTGACATCTTCCCAATAATGCTTAGGAATTATTTTAAAAGTACAATTTTCTAAGAAAATTACTGATTCATTTCTTAAGGTAAATCTAATTGTTAAATCAGATACTTTTTCTGCATATACTCCAGCCCAAATAGGTCTTAAGGGGCTTTTAATATCAGAACTTTGAATTTTTTCAATTGTAAAAATAATATCATCAGCGGTTAAGGGTTGCCCGTCTTCCCAAACCAGGTTTTGTTTTAGGACAAACTCGTAAACCTTGCCATTTTCTAATATTTTGTAATCTTCAGCTAAATCAGGAACTATCTCTCCGTTTGGATTATATTTCATTAGTCCGGCAAAGATAAGACGAACTAGGTCTTTGTCGACATCTGAGCTTTCTGAATAAATTGGATTAATAAATCTGGGAGAGCCGACTATTCCTTCAGCATATGATCCCCCTGAGGCGGGGACTATTTTAGTATTATCTAAATAATAATCTCTTAAAAGATAAAAAGACGAAATTAGAAAAACAAAAAGAAAAGAGAAAAAAAGTATTTTTTCTTTTTTATTTAATATTCCAAAAAACTGTTTCCATTGATTCTTGGAAGGTTGCTTCATAATTTTAAGATAAGAAATTGATTAGAGACAAAAGAATGAAAACTGTAGTTAATATAACACTAACCCAAAGAAGGTTTTTTTCCATTCCTCTTTTAGCTGTATAGGATTCTCCTGAACCTCCAAAGGCAGAACCTAAAGAACCTCCTCCTTGTTGGAGAAGAATACTAATAGCTAAGAGAACACCAACAACAATTTGTGCGATATCTAATATTTGATTCATTTTTTTAATCTTAGCAAGAAATTAATGATTAAACTTATTAAAGCGGCTAAGAAAAGAGGGATAAGCCCAATAATTTTAAACTCTAAGAAAAGAAGGTCCAAAATCCAAAGCAAAGTCATATTCAAAATTAAAGGAAAAAGACCAAGAGTTAAAATTTTTAAAGGAAGGGCTAGAACAGATAGTATTGGTTTAATTATTAAATTAATTAAACCAAGAATTCCTCCAACTATAATTAATAACTGCCACTGTTCCGTGAATTCTAAGCCGAAAAAAACATTTTGTCCAGGAACAATTTCTAAAAAAACTCCATCAATTAAAAGAACTGATAAATAGATAGATAGAACTCCTCCTATAATATACCAGAATAATTGTTTCATATTTTTGAATTGTTTAATATTAATAAATGATAGCAGAAAAGCATTTTCCTAACAAGGAAATTGCTGTCTTGACACCCACATTTCTTTTTCATAAAATGATTATACATAATTAGCACTCAGAGGTCGTGCGTGCTAAATTTATTATTAATAATTTAAAATTTAGATTATGGACATACAACCACTTTTCGATCATGTTTTGATCGAACCAACTCAAGAAGAAGAAAAAACAGAATCAGGTATTTTATTACCAGAAACAGTTAATAAAGAGAGACCAGAACAAGGCAAGATTATTGCTGTTGGGCCTGGTAAAAAAGACAAATCTGGTAAAAAAATTCCAATGGAAGTTAAAAAAGGTCAAAAGGTCTTATTTACTAAATATGGACCTAACGAGATAAAGGTTGACGGCAAAGAATATCTTATTGCCAAACAAAGCGACATATTAGCAATAATTAAATAAATTAAACATGGCTAAAGACATTTTATATCGAGATAAAGCTCGTAAAAAACTTAAAGAAGGAATTGATAAACTGGCCGACGCAGTTAAAGTAACATTGGGGCCAGGCGGAAGAAATGTTGTCTTAGATCAAAGTTTTGGTGTTCCCGTTATTACTAATGATGGGGTTACTATTGCTAAAGAAATTGATTTAAAAGACAAGGCAGAGAATATGGGAGCAGAAATAGTTAAAGAAGTTTCAGAAAAAACCAATGATAATGTTGGAGACGGAACAACAACAGCTGTTGTTTTAGCTCAAAGCATGATCCAAGAAGGATTAAAATTGGTTGAAGCTGGTTATACTCCGACTGATATTAGTAAAGGAATGAAAGATAAGGTTGAAGAAATTACTGAATTTTTGAAAAAGGTTTCTAAAAAAATAAAGAGCAAGGAAGATATTGCTAAAGTAGCTACTATTTCGGCTGAAAGTAAAGAGATGGGTGAATTAATAGCCGAAGTAATGGAAGAAATTGGTAAGGATGGAGTTGTCACTGTCGAAGAATCTAACACTTTTGGTTTAGAAAAAGAAGTGGTTAAAGGACTACACTTTGATGAAGGATATATTTCTCCTTACATGATTACAGATTCTGAAAGAATGGAGTCTGTTTATGAAAATTCTCACATTTTAGTTACTGATAAAAAAATATCTAGTGTTCAAGAAATTATTCCTATTCTGGAAAAAGTAGGTCAAACTGGAAAAAAAGAACTAGTTATTATTGCTGATAACGTAGAAGGAGATGCTCTTGCTACTCTAGTTGTTAACAAATTAAGAGGAACTTTCAACGTTTTAGCAATTAAAGCTCCAGGATTTGGAGACAGAAAGAAACAAATACTTCAAGATATTGCTATTGTAACTGGAGGCCAGTTTATTTCTGAAGATTTAGGATTAAAATTAGAAAATATTGGATTAGATAAATTAGGGTCTGCTCGTAAAATTGTAACCAATAAAGACAAGACCATAATTGTAGAGGGTAAAGGGTCAAAGAATTCTATTGAGAATAGAATAGCTCAAATTAGAAAGGCAATTGAAAATACTGACTCTGATTTTGATAGAGAGAAGCTTGAAGAGAGATTGGCTAAATTATCTGGAGGAGTGGCCGTTATTAAAGTTGGAGCCGCTACTGAAGTAGAAAGAAAATCAGTTCAACACAAAGTAGAAGATGCTCTAGCTGCTTCTAAAGCAGCCGTAGAGGAGGGAACATTGCCTGGAGGAGGAATTGCTTTAACTGCTGCTTCATTATTACTAGAAGCTGGAAGAAAAAGCTCAAACCAGTCTTATCAGGCTGGAAAAGATATAGTTATGAGAGCTATTCAGGCCCCTCTTAGACAGATTATTGAAAATACAGGAGCAGACAAAGTGAATCTTTACAAAATTGTAAAGGGAATTGAAGAACAAAAAGATAAAACTGATAATTTAGATTGGGTAGAGGGCTATGATGCTGCTAATCGTAAAATAGTTAAAATGGTTGAAGCTGGAATTCTTGATCCAACCAAAGTGGTAAGATCTGCTTTAGAAAATGCTGTTTCAGCCTCATCAATAGTCTTAACTACAGAGGCTTTAGTGGTTGATATTCCGGAAGAAAAAGAAAAAGGAGGAAATCCAATGATGGGAGGAATGGGAGGAATGGGAGGGATGGGAGGACTTGGCTAAGATTTAAACCCCCATTTTCATGGGGGTTTTAAAATGCTATAATTCTTTCATTATTAAGATTACGATTAATTAAAATGTTACAAATAATATCTATTATAATTGCCGTTATTCTTCTTGTTGGAACGTTTGTTTATAATAGGCTAGTTAAGTTAAAAAACAGGGCCGAAGAGGCTTGGGCCGATATAGATGTTCAATTAAGAAGGAGATATAATTTAATTCCCAACTTGATTGAGACGGTGAAAGGTTATGCAAAGCATGAAAAAGAAATATTTGAAAATGTCGCTTTGGCCAGAGCTAAAGCAATGGGGACAAGCGATATTCGGGAAAAAGGACAAGCTGAAGAGGCCTTAACTAATACCTTAAAAACCCTTTTTGCTGTTTCTGAAGAATATCCTAACTTAAAAGCTTCTGATAATTTCTCTAAATTACAAGGAGACTTAAAAGACACAGAAGATAAAATTCAAGCAGCGAGAAGATTCTATAATACCAACGTCAGAGACCTGAATACTAAAATAGAAAGCTTTCCCGTTAATTTATTGGCCGGTTTATTTGGTTTTGAAAAGATGAAATTCTTTGAATTATTAGAGGAAAATCAAAGAGAAAATCCTAAAGTAGAGTTTTAATGCCAAACCTATATTCTCAAGCAGACTCTAACGTTCGTAAAACTTGGGCCTTAATTGTTTTTTTCTTGATTTTTGTGATTGGTCTAGGCTGGCTTTTTAGTTATCTTTTAAATGATATTGTTTTTTTGGTTATAGCTTCTTTTTTAGCTATTTTACAGGTTGTAACTGGCTTTTTTTATTCTGATAAGATTATTTTAAAAATGAGTGGAGCTCAAGAAATAAAAAAAGAAGACCATTTAGAATTATATAGAACAGTAGAGAATTTATGTATTACAGCTGGACTACCCTTACCTAAAATCTATATTACTAATGAAAGCCAACCCAATGCTTTTACAACAGGAAGAAAAAAAGAAAAAGCAACAATTGTGGTAACAAGAGGCTTATTAGAAAAACTAGATAGCAGAGAATTAGAAGGGGTCATTGCTCATGAATTGGCTCATGTTGGCAATAGGGATGTTTTTTTGGCTAGCTTGATAGTTATTCTGGTTAGCGTTGTAGCTATTCTTTCAAGACTTTTTTTAAGATTTAATTTTTGGGGGAGAAAAAGAGACAGAGATAAATCTGGACTACTTGGATTATTAGGGTTAATTGGAGCTTTACTAGCTCCCTTAGTAGCTCTTTTAATTCAACTATCAATTTCAAGAAAAAGAGAATTTTTAGCAGACGCAGATGGAGCCTTGTTAACAAGGGATCCTCAGGGACTAGCTAAGGCTTTAAAAAAAATATCTTTTGATCAAAGCTCAATGAGAAGATTAAATCCTTCAACTTCTCACTTGTATTTTTCTAATCCTTTTAAAGAAAAAAATTATCTATCTAAGCTTTTTATGACTCATCCTCCAACTGAAGAAAGAGTTAAGGCTTTAGAGGGAATGTAAAATGGAGAATATTAGCCTTGAAAACATATTAAAGCTATATGATAAATATCTAGAAGGATTAAAAAGAACTAGGGAAAATCAAAGAGACCTATTATATAATCAAAACTCATACTCTAAAAAGGAAAGATATTTTTTATATCGTCTTTTAGGTAGATTAAGCAGAAAAATAAAAAACTGTTTGGGTGGTGAAGAAATTAGAATTGATCCTTTATTGGGAGATATTGAGGCAGAGATAACCTATCTTTTAATCAGAGAATCAAAACCTAAAAACATGGTTGAAATTTCTCCTTATAGGGGCTGGTCAACTAGTTGGATTTTAAATGCTTTAAAAGATAATGACTCAGGTAAATTATATTCTTACGATTTAACTGATTATGCTACGGAGACAATTCCATCTGATTTAACTGAAGGAAGATGGTCTTTTTTTGAAGGTGATATTTATGATAACTTGGATAGGGTTCCTCAAGAAATAGATTATCTTTTTTTAGATTCTGATCATTCAGCTGAATTTGCTCGTCGTTATATTAAAGACTTATTTCCTCGCTTAAAAAATGGAGCTTTAGTTAGTGTCCATGATGTTTTTGAAAAAAAGATTTATAGTTTATTGCATACTGAAGGGAAGGTAGTACTTGATTGGTTAAAAAAGAACAATTTAAATTATTTTACGGCTTCTTCAATGGCGGATGGGTCTGTTTACAAGAAGATTATGAATGTTAAGAAAAAGTTAAAAATTGCCGAATCAATAGTTTACAGAGCGCCAATGACTAATAGCATGATTTTTTTTCGAAACAATCTTTTTTTATGAGTTTTGAAATGATTGCTGTAGATATATCTTTTTATTTTTAAAAGAATAAAAGAAATAAAATTTGGAACAAATTAAAATATCAAAGCTAATAATATTTTTAAAACAATGACTATAGGTTTTAGTAATGGATGTTTTTACAAGCTTTTTCCTGGAAGCGGAGGAAGAATTTCTGAAAGAAGTACTAGATTGTGGAAATTAGGTAATGCTATTGAGTTTAATTGTTCTAATGAAGAAGAAATTGACCTTTTAATTTCTGAAGACTTTGATTTAGATTTTTTTCGTTTTATTTCTTTGCATGCTCCGGCTTTAGATTATTTTGACAACAAGAAAAGCAACAGATTGTTAAACAAGATCAAAAAATTGGTTGATAAAATTAATTTAAAAAATGTAGTTGTTCATCCAACAGAGAGATCTGATTATAAGTTTCTTGCAAGCTATAAGGAGCTGCCTATTTCTATAGAAAATATGGACGCCTGTAAAAAAATAGGAAAGACACTTAAAGAAATTAAAGAGATATTAGATAGTTATAAGTTTAAATTAACTTTAGATTTACAGCATTGCTTTACTAATGACAAAACAATGCAGTTAGCGTTGGATTTTCAGAATGAGTTTAAAGATAGAATAATTGAATATCATATAAGCGGTTACAATAAGGAGCTTAATCACTATCCTTTGTTTAAAACCCAACAAGAAGTTATTATTAATTCTATAAAATTTAAAAATAAACCCATAATGATTGAGAGCACTTTTTACGACAAAGAAAGTCCAAAAAAAGAAATTAGCTATTTAAAAGACAAGTTATTTAAAAATAAAAAAACTACTTTGAATAGTTTTTAAAAAGAGTGATGAAAGAGAGAGGTGCTCATTTTTTTTTGGTGGTTGCCACGAGAACTAGAACAGCCTCTCTCTATCAGTTTTCAGAGGTTTTTTCTTGAAAAACTGATAACATAGAGTTTAATTTATTTTTCTTTTTTGTCAATAGAGAAGAATATTATTTATAAAAATTAAAAATTTAATAAAGAAATAAGAGGTCTGTATTTTTTATTAATCTTGTGATAGTCTTATTTTATATACAAGATTCTTTTTAAAAAAGAAATTATTTAGTAGAAATATTTATAAGTCTTTTAGATTAAAATATTTTAAGGGTGGGGTGGCTGAGTGGCCGAAAGCGCATCGTTGGAAACGATGTGAGGTAGAAATATCTCCCTGGGTTCGAATCCCAGCCCCACCGCCAAGTAGAGGGCGATTAGACTTTAACAAAGGGTTTGTTATTTTTACCAAAGCCTTGACCTTTTGTTTTTTATTAGTTACTATTGCTTTGCTGAGGAAGAAAGTCAGCACAAGAGAGAGTTGTTTACTGACAAAGAAAGTCAGCGTAAAAGCAGAGAAATACACAAAAAACAACCCTCTCTTATTTTTTTATATTATTCAATTAGTTTTTGTTCTAAATAAAAAAGACTTGTTTCAAACAAGTCTTTTAATTTTTTTTAAAAACTGTTTATTGTATTTCTGTTTGTATAAAACATTAAAAAATTTTAAAATTGAATTAGTTTTTATATGATTGAAAATTGTTTATATATTTTATAAACCAATTAAAACTTTATGGAAGAAAAACATCAAAAAATCAAAGAGATTGTTGAAAAAGAATTATCTTGTTCTATTCATAATATAGAGCATATTATGAGAGTTTATAATATGTGTCTTCATTTATCTAAAGATGAACCTGATGTAGATTTGGATATTTTAAAAGCATCTGCCCTATTACATGACATTGCAAGAGTTAAAGAAGATAAAGACGATTCTGGTAATATTGATCATGCAATTCTTGGAGCAGAAATGGCTAAAAATATTCTTAAGGGCTTTGACTATCCAAACGATAAAATTAAAGCAGTGGAACACTGTATAATTACTCATAGGTTTAGAAGCAAAAATAAACCGAAATCAAAAGAAGCTAAAATTTTATTTGATGCTGATAAACTTGATATAATTGGTTCAATTGGAATTGCGCGATCTTTTATGATTGCAGGACAGTATGGACAAAAAATGTTTTCAAATCTTCCTGTTAATGAATATATTAAAGATAATCTTGTTGACGGAAAGCCAAATGGAAGAATTAAAATAATTGCAAAACATACTCCTAATCTTGAGTTTGAAACTAAGTTTATTCACATTCCTAATAAACTTTATACTGCAAAGGCTAAAGTAATCGGCGAGGAGAGAATTAGTTTTATGAAAAAATTTTTTGAAATTTTGAATAAGGACGTAGGTGGTAATCTGCAGAACAACGAATCCTCTTAATTTTAGTGAGAGCTATTTATTGTTTAATTCAGGGGAACCTTCTTTTAATGATTTTTCTTCTTCTTTTAAACTTTTAGCTACTACTTTTCTTTCAGCTGCAAACCCCATTAAAGAAAAAACAATAATACTAGCGAAAATAATTCCAAAAATATTAATAAAGAGGAGTTGGAAAGAGTGAGTAGCATTAGAAAAGTAACCAAAACCAAGAGAAAGGCCAATATTAATAAGGGGAGGAATAAGAGATACGCTAATTGCCACTCCTGGTAAAAACTCTTCTAGAGGCTTTCTGGATGTTGCAAAAGAAGCAGCTAATCCCGAACAAATAGCAACATAAAAAAGAGGTAAAATTGAAACTTCTTGGAAAATGCCAGTTTCTTGAATTTCTACAAAAGGTCTAAATAAAACACTTGAAAAGAATCCAATAATTACCCCTAGGGCTATTATTTTTCCAACAATTAAAAGATTTCTTTTAATAGCCTTAAAATCATACAAAACGACGCTCATGCCTAAAAATATTACAGGATATAGTAGAGGGGCAACCAACATACTTCCTATAATAATAGAAATATTATTAATAATTAATCCTAAAGCAGCGATAAAAGAGGCTAATCCGATCATAATATAAAAGCTCGTTCCGGGGTATGATTTTTCAATTAGACTTTTTACCACTTTTTTCTTTTCTGGTTTTGTGACCTTAAAAATAGACATATTATTATTGTAAAACAAGGAAAGAAATAATCAAGGACTAATTTGATTAATTGAAATAATTAAGATATTCTGAATATCTATGGCATATTTTTTACTTACTATTGTTTCTTTTTTGGCCGGCTTAGTCGGAGAGTTAACTGGTTTTGGAGCGGCGACTGTATCAATGCCCCTGCTATTATTTTTGTTTCCAATTAAAATAGTTATTCCTTTGGTTGCTATTACTTCAACTCTTATTTTTTCTGTTATTGCAATTAGAATTAAAGCAAAAGGAATTTATAATTTCCTTTTTCCCTTAGCGATTGGAACTGTTATAGGCATTCCAATTGGAATGTTTCTTTTAGATATGGTTGAATCCGATCTTCTTGTCTTTTTTATGGCCATATTTTTGATTGGG
Organism: uncultured Candidatus Saccharibacteria bacterium; assembly: GCA_964548875.1. Classification (GTDB taxonomy): domain Bacteria; phylum Patescibacteriota; class Minisyncoccia; order Minisyncoccales; family JANBVM01; genus CAYSZX01. The sequence goes on from CAZJSP010000005.1 coordinate 23,661, forward strand.
TATTCTCTTTATGGACTTTTTACTAAAGAAAGAAAGGTTTCGTTTCATAATAATATAATTGGAGGAATGGTCGGTATTATTGCTGGAATATTTAGCGCCCTATTTAATGTTAATGGTCCTTTTATTGGAGCTTATGTTGCAGGGAAGAGACCCTTTCATCCAGAGACTTACAAGGATACAGTTGCGACTTATGCAGTATTTTGTGGGTTTTTTACAATTATTGGCCATTTAATTGGAGGGAGAATAAACGGAGAAGTTTTAAAGCTCTTATTTTATTCTTTGCCTGGTTTAATATTAGGTCTTTTATTTGGGAGTAAGATATTTAATAGTCTTAGCAATTCATTTATTAAGAAAATAGTTTATAGTTTTGTTTTAATCTCCGGAATTTTATTATTGATTTAATGTTTTTTACAATTTTATTATATAATGTATAATTAGAAACAATTAATAATTAACTTAATAAAATGAATCAAGAAGAAAAAGAAGACCTTAATCAAATAAATCAAGAGGGGAAT
>CAZJSP010000006.1:0-22462 GCA_964548875.1 uncultured Candidatus Saccharibacteria bacterium
CCAGGAATAGCGTTAGCAAATAAAGCAACAATTATTCCAACAGCAGCATAAATAATAAAATCTTTCCCTTTTTTAACTTTTTCTGTATCTCCTCCACCAGTCATAATATGGTAAGCACCAATTAACATTACTGTAGGGGAAAGGACTATTAAAACAATAAAAATCCAATTAGTAGCGGCTCCAATAGACCCCATTAAACAGATCAATCCCCACTCTTGTCTTTTATGATCAGCTCCTGAATCCTCACTCCCAACTGTCTCCCCTTTTGGATAGTTTTCATTTTCAAAGGTAACATCGCTTTTCATTTCACAAAAATCTGGAGGAGACGAATAGTCATTAGCTAAAACAAAAAGAGGAATTGTTAATAAAAGAACCAATAATATTATTTTTTTCATATTTTTAAATTCCTAAAACGGCTTCTAATAAATCAGATAATCCTCTCGAAAGAAGGATTAAAATAAAACCAATTAAAGTCCAAATAATCATTTTTTTCCCAGATTTCATTTTGTTTTCATCTCCAGCTGCAGTTGTAATCATAAAGGCCCCTACAACCACTAAAAGAGGAACAACAAAAAGAGAAATATTAAAAATAAAATTAATAATAGGCGTTGTAATAGCGTCTAAACCTTCCCCTTTTAAGGGGTTACAAAAACAAACTTGCCCGTCTGGCATTTCCAATTCTTCTGGATTAGCGCAATATTCTGTACAATCATCAGCTTTGTTAGCATAAACAAAATTAGCAGTGAACAATAACCCTAACCCTAATAAAATAATTAAAATCTTTTTCATTGAATTATTATAACATTACTTTCTAAAAAACAAACCCCAATGGTAAACTCCAGTTGAAAGGGTTTTAACCTTTTTTAATCCAAGCTGATCAGTAATTTTTTCTACTTGGATAGGTAGAACAGGACTTTCAAGTTGCATCGGAGAATCTTCTTTCCAATCAACAACAAGTAAATGCCCTCCTTCTTTTAAAATTCGAACCCCTTCTTTTAAAACCCCTTCTTTATCTTTAACGGCAAATAACAAGTTGGTTATTAAAACTAAATCACAGCTCTTTTCAGGAAGCTGTGACCCATCTTCAATATCAGTCTGAATAGTTTTAATATTAGATAATTTTTCATCTTCAGCTCTTTTCTTTAAAATAGCCAAAGGAGATCCCATTACATCAATAGCATAAATAGTGCCTTCTTTGGTTCTCTTAGCAACTGGAATTACCCAGGCTCCCGAACCTGAACCAAAATCAGCCACTACTGCATTATTTTTTAAATTAATGTTATCTAAAACTTGAATTGGATTAAGAAAGGCCATATTATTTTGATTATAGAATAATAGTTAAAGACAGGCAATAGAAATCACCTTGTCTTTTTTATTCAGCTTCATTGTTCTAACTCCCTGAGTATTCCTCCCCAACTTAGAAATAGATTTTGTTTTCATTCTAATGACTTGTCCTTTCTCAGAAATAACAATTAAATCTTTATCATCTTTAGACAAAATTCTAGAAACAGCTATTTCTCCTGTTTTCTTAGTAATATTCATTGTTTTAACACCCACCCCTCCTCTCTTTTGAGCTTTGTACTTCTTTAAAGATGTCTTTTTTCCATAACCATTTTCACTAACAACTAAAAGAGAGCGTTCATCCTTATCCTCAATAATATCCATTCCAATTACCTCGTCTCCTTTTTTTAAATCAATTCCTTTAACTCCTTTAGCGCTTCTGCCCATTGCTCTAGCTTCTTTTTCTTTAAATCTAATGGATTTTCCTTTCTTAGTAACAATAATAATTTCGTCTTTTCCGTTAGTTTTGTGAGCCTTCTTTAATGAGTCTCCTTTTTTTAAAGAAATCGCTATTAAACCAGAACGCCTAATATTTTTAAATCTCTTTAGGGCTGTTCTTTTAACAATTCCTTTTTTAGTTACCATGGTTAAATAACCTTTGCCTGACTCTTCTTCTTCCTTGGTTAAAGGTAAAACAGATAAAATCTTATCATCAGAAGATATTTCTAAGAAATTAGCCAAACCCCTTCCTTTCGCCACTCTTCCAGCTTGAGGAATTTCAAAAGCTGGAACCTTGTAAACCTTCCCCTTATCAGTAAAGAAGAGAAGATTATCATGGGTGTTAGTAGTAAAGAACTTATTAATTACATCTTCTCCAACAGTCTTCATTCCTAAAATACCCTTTCCTCCTCTTTTTTGAATTCGATAAGCTTTAGGGCTAATTCTTTTAATATAGCCTCCCTGAGTTAAGGTAATAATAGTTTCTTTCTTAGCCACTAAATCTCTTTCTGAAAATTTACCAATTGGTCTTTTGTAAACCTTAGTTCTTCTTTCATCTCCAAATTCTTTTTGTAGCTTCTTTAATTCTTTAACAACAATTTGCTTAACTTTTTTAGAGCTTTTTAATATTGCCTTGTATTTCTTAATTTGACTCTTCAATTCTTCTAATTCATCTTCGATTTTCTTAATAGCCATTTTAGCTAAAGTGGCTAATTTAGTTTCCAAAATAGCTTCAGCCTGAATATCGCTTAATTTAAAGGCTTTAATTAAGTTTTTCTTAGCTGAACCTCTATCCTTTGATTTTTTAATAATCCTAATAGCTTTATCAATATCAGCTAGACACTTATGAAGACCTTCTAGAATATGGGCTCTTTCTTCTGCTTTTTTAAGTTTGTATTTAGTTCTTCGAACAACCACCTTCTTTCTATGTTTAATAAAGTATTTTAAGATTTCCATTAAATTAGAAAGTTTTGGTTTTATTCCATCAACCAGAATAACCGTATTAACATGAAACTTCTTTTGTAAATCGCTAAACTTAAATAGTCTGTTTAAAACCCTTTTCGGAGTAACTCCTTTTTTCAAATCAATTGTAATTCTCATTCCTTTTTTGTCAGACTCATCTGTAATATTCTTTATTCCCTTAATTTTGTCGTTTAAAACCAGTTTAGCAATTCTACTTAAGAAAAGAGATTTTTGAACCTGGTAAGGAATTTCAGTAATAATAATTTTATGCCCACCCTTTCTTTTTACAATTTCTGTTGTTCCCCTCATAACAATTGAACCTTTTCCTTTAGAGTAAGCCTCTACTATATTCTCCTCATTATAAATAGATCCTCCTGTTGGAAAATCAGGCCCTTGAATAAATTCACAAATGTCTTTTAATTCAGCTTTGGGATGCTTAATCAAATGAATTAAAGCATCACAAACCTCATTTAAATTATGAGGGGGAATATTAGTTGCCATTCCAACAGCAATTCCTAAAACCCCGTTTAATAGGAGTTGAGGAAGGGGAGAAGGAAGAACAACAGGCTCCTCTTTAGTTCCATCATAATTGTCTCGAAAATCAACTGTTTCTTTCCGAAGATCTTTTAACATTTCCTCTCCAATCTTGGAAAGCCGCATTTCTGTGTTATGACTAATAAAGCCATTAGAAATAAAAGAATGACAATTACTATCAACTCTTAAAGAATATACTTTTTCAGTTCCTTTTTCATTAATAGAAATTATTTGATCAAATAAGTAATTATTTTTAAGAAGTTGATTAATTAAATTTAAGTCTGCTTGGTCTAGAGTTTCTGATAACTTCCCATAATAAGATTTTATTTTTGGATATCGGTCTAAATTGTGTGTCTCAAGCCATTGATCTTCATATTTATTTCTTAGATATTCAGACAAGAAAGGAACAAAGTCAGTTTTAGACATTGCTTTATAATCAGCGTTAGCTTTAGCAAGCTTTTTCAATCTTTCTTTCTTTTTGTCTGAAACAAAATTAATTTGTTTTTTAAATAAATTAAGATTTTCTCTTCCTCTAATAAATAATCTGAAAGTTTTTCTTGTTTTCTCTTTTCTTAAGAAAGAATCAATTCCAAACCTTAATAAAATAACCTGTAAATCTTCTAAAAGTTTCCGACTATTAGAAGTATAGGCAATTTCTATTGAGCTCCTTCTTTTTTCCCCACTGGCATAAATAGAACCATCACCTTCAAATAACCCTCTTAAAAATGCGGCTGTTGACTCTTTGCTAGCATGGAAAATAGATTCTGGAATTTTCTTTTGAGAAGCAAGAACTTGTTCTATTCCCAAATTTTCTAAAAAATTAACAACATGATAAGAGTTTACTTCAAGAGAAGTATATTCTTTTTTTCCATAACCAGAGGGCTTTCTTCTAAATTCGTGTAATCCACAATCAGAAAAAACTTTTTTAAATTTTTCTTTAAATTGATTAATAAACTTCTCGTTTGTGTTAATAAAGCCAACTTTTTTATGCTTTCCTTCTTTATCTTTAGAAAGATAACCGTCAGCTAAAATAGCACCAATAATAAAAGCTAATTCAGGGCTCATTTGAGAAGGAAGAATTTTTTCTTCAACTTGATTGTTTTCTCTTTGAGGACGATATTGCTTTAAGTCAATATCTTGATGCTCCCATAAAGCATCTTTGCTCCGATCAATAATAGCAAAATCTCCTTTCTCTAAATCTTGAAATAATTTCCATTTGAAAATAGGCCTGCTTTCTTCATTTTTTTGAAAAGTTAAAACAGGGTGATTATAAGTTGCTTTTAATTTATAACCCCGAAAAGTTTCTATTTCTAAAACAGGATGAACACCTGAATCGAACCACTTAGAAGCAGTATTAATTTCTTGATCAAAAGATAAAACTTTCAAAGAGACATCTTCTTGATTTGCAACATCTTCTATTTTTTCAAGACAATTATCACTAATAATTCTTGAGTCACCAGCCACACAATAACGCATGGCCGCATATTCTCCTGGATCGTCAATCGAATTATGAACAAAAACGCCCGCTCCCAAAGCAAAATTATGATGTGGTTCTATAGTCAAATCATAAACATCTTCTCTTTTAGAAAGAATTTTAGTTCGTGCTACCTTGTGGTTTTTCTTTTCAGCCTCAATGAGAGTTCCAGAAAAATTATTAAAATGTTTTAAGTTTAAATTTTTATGCTCTTCACAAAGTTTAGCATATAAGGGCATTAAAGAATCACCTGATCGAAGATTTTGAGCTTTCTTGTAGTTGCCATCTCTTAGCATAAACTTGTGATCGAGAGTACATTTGATTTTTTCGTCATTATCTAAAGTCACCTCTATAATCTTTTCATTCCTACGAGTAAGTCTTGGTTTTTTAATTTCAGCAATCTCAATTTTTTTAGTTTTTAAATTAAAAGCAAAAGTCCAATGTTTTTTTCCTTTAGAAGATTCTTCTACTAGCTTTTTAAAACTTAAAGATCTACCATCACAAAGTCTTACCTGAACATCTTTAGTAAAACATCCCATGTTTCCTTGTCCCTTAACCAAAGGGTACCTTAAAGAAAAGTCCTGAGCCATTCTAACAGCTGCTCCATAAACAGCCTGATCACCATGAGGGTGATATCTACCCAAAACTCCACCTACCACATTAGCTGATTTCCTGAATCTACTATTATGTCTCAATCCTTCTTCCAGCATGACATAAAGAATTCTTCTTTGAACTGGCTTTAGTCCATCTCTTACATCGGGCAAGGCTCGAGAAACAATAACTGACATAGCATAATCAATATAAGAGGATTTCATTTCCTCTACAATTTCTCTTTTTTCAACCACTTCTTGTATTTCTTTTTTCTTTTTTTCTTTTTTCTTTTTAGGCATTTATTTTCTTAAATTATTTTAAAATTGATTTAAAAGGATTTCTTTAGATTGGTCAAAAACCTCTTTAACTTCTTCCATAAAAAACAATTCTCCTAAATTATAGTCTGCTTTAAATATCCCCCTTAAATTTTCAACATGAAAAAAGGCCACAATAATAATAACAAAAACCATAATAATCCATAACATAGTTTTCTTTTTCTTTTCTGGTAATGATCGAATTTTATTCAATAATTTCATTGAGAGTTTTTAAATAATCATTTAAATATTGGGGAATTTCAGAATGGAATTCTTTTATTCTACCATCAAGTAAAGATATTTTTAAGAATTGGGCGTGCAAAAAATGTCTTTTAATTTCTAGAGGTTGCTTTCTAAATTTATAATCTTTATCCCCAACTATTGGATGACCAAGATATTGGAGATGAACCCTTATTTGATGAGTTCTTCCAGTCTTAATTTCTACTTCTAATAAGGTATACCTTTTTTTATTATTGGAAAATCTTTTTAAAACTTCATATTGTGAAATGGCCCTTTTTTTATCTGATCCTGAGCTAAAAAGAGAATATGCTCTTTTTTTAGTTCTATCCTTAGAAGAGCGTCCAATAAGAGTTTTAATAATGCCACTGTTCTGCTTAATATTACCAAAAACCAAAGCAATATATTTTTTAACAACCTTTCTTTTCTTAAATTGTTTCTGAAAATGAATAAAAGCTTTTTTGTTTTTTGCAATCAATAATAGCCCTGAAGTTTCTCGATCTAAGCGATGGACCATTCCATATCTTGGTCCTTTTCCAACTTTTTTTAATTCGGGAAATTGATCTAAAAGCATTGTCATAACAGTTTCCTTTTCTTTTTCTGAAAAAACTACAAATCCAGAAGGCTTATCAATTACTAAAAGATCTTGATCTTGATAAATAACTTTTATTTTTTCCATGGTGGGCGATACAGGATTCGAACCTGTGACCTCCGCAATGTCAGTGCGACGCTCTAACCAACTGAGCTAACCGCCCCTATTCAACTAGTGGGCGTGCGTGGGATCGAACCACGGACCTCGTCTTTATAAGAGACGCGCTCTAACCCCTGAGCTACACGCCCCTAAACTTTCTCCCACTGAAAATTTACAGGTCTTTTATTTTAATTTTAAGGTTTTTTTCTTTTTCTTTCTTTTTTGATTTCTTGCTTTTCTTTTTAATCTTTTTTTGGTTTTTTTGGCCAATTATTTTTTCAAATTCTTCTCTTTCAATTGTTTCTTTCTTAATTAAGGTTTGGGCTAGTTTTTCTAGCATTTCTTTTTCTTTAGATAATAGTTTTTCTGTTTTCTTGTAAGCTTTTTCTATAAATTTCTTTATTTCTTTGTCAATAAGAACAGCTGTTTTTTCTGAATAGTCTTTTTGTTCAGAAATTTCTTTTCCCAAAAAAACCGTATCTTTCTTCTCCCCAAAAGCAATAGGTCCCAAAGAAGACATCCCATATACCTTTACAAGCTTTTTAGCTAAAATAGAAGCTTTTTTCAAATCACTAGATGCCCCTGTTGTTACTTCTCCAAATTTCATCTTTTCTGAACAATAGCCCCCCAATAATACAGATATAGAATCCAAGAACTCACTTTTAGTTTTCATTCTTTTTTCTTCCTTGGGAGTTTGCAAAACATATCCCGATGCTTGCCCTCGAGCAATAATAGATATTTTTCTAACTGGCTGAGAAGGCATTAAATGATGGGAAATTAAGGCGTGACCAGCTTCATGATAAGCTGCTATCTCTTTTTCTTCCTCAGAAATAATTCTGCTTCTTTTTTCTGGGCCAAGTAAAACTTTTTCTATTGATTCTAAGAAATGAGATTGATTAATCTCTGTCTTGTTTTCTCTAGCTGCCAAAATAGCCGCCTCATTAACAACATTAGCTAAATCAGCTCCTGAAAAACCAGGTGTTCTTTCTGCTACCTCTCTTAAATTTACACTTTCATTATGAGGTTTATCTATAAAATGAATTTTTAAAATTTCTTCTCGGTCTTTAATATCAGGCAGATCAAAAGCAATTCTTCGATCAAATCGGCCTGGTCTTAAAAGAGCCTTGTCTAAAACATCAGGCCTGTTAGTTGCCCCAATAACAATAACATTTGTTTTTCTGTTAAATCCGTCCATTTCTGTTAAAAGTTGATTTAAGGTCTGTTCTCTTTCATCATGCCCTCCTCCAATTCCTGTTCCTCTCATTCTCCCAACGGCATCTATTTCATCAATAAAAACAATACAAGGAGAGTTCTTTTTAGCGACCTCAAATAAATCTCTTACTCTTGCTGCTCCAGTTCCAACAAAAAGTTCAACAAAGGAAGAACCAGAAGTATGAAAAAAGGGAACTCCTGCCTCTCCGGCTATTGCCCTAGCCACTAAAGTTTTTCCTGTTCCACTAGACCCAACCAACAAAACACCTCTTGGAATTTCCGCTCCCATTTTCAAATATTTTTGAGGGTTCTTTAAAAAATCAACAACTTCTTTTAATTCTGTTTTTACCTCTTTTAATCCAGCCACATCTTCAAAGCTTGTTTTGTCCACATCTTTTCCGGTAAACAATTCAGCCTTGTTCTTAGTAAAGCTGAAAGCCTTCATTGATCCTGTCTTAGACTGATTAAAAATCATCCAAAAGAAAAAACCAAAAGCCAAAAGGGGAAGAACAGAAAAAAGAAGAGGGTTAAGCCAAACCCAAATATCGCTTTCCTCCTCAACACTAACGTTCACTTGACTTAAAAGTTCTTTTTCAACCCCGTAATTGATAAGAGATTGGGATAGAGAAGACTCTATTTCTTTTCTAGTTCTAGCTTCATTTCCATCATTATAAGCAACAATAATGTTTTCTCCTGAAACAACTATTTCTTCTACTTTTCCTTCTTGAATATTATTAGCAAGCTGACTAATTGAGATTTTTTCTGGCTGTTGAGCAACTTCTAATAAACTAAAAAAAGCTGACACAGCTAAAAAAACCAGCAAAACTAGAAGAAAGTTTTTAAAAAGCGTTTTCATTTTAAAAAGAGTTTTATTCTTTAATTAATTTTAAGCTCATCCTATGTTCTTTTTCTTCAACTGAAAGGACTTTGAATTTGTACTCCTCCCCAACTTCAACTTTGTCTTTCATCTCTCCCTCCTTTTCAAATTCAGAAATATGGCACAGGGCCCTAATACCATCATCTACGTTAACAAATACTCCAAAAGAATTAATTTTAGTAACCTTTCCGGTAATAACCGAACCTTTTTTGTATTTCTTTCCAATTCCTCTCCAGGGATCTTCTTTAAGAGATTTGAGAGATAAGGATATTTTTCCTTTAGAAACATCTATTATTTTAGCTTTAACCTTGTCTCCTGTTTTAACAATAGAGGAGGGGTTCTTAACTATTTCCCAATCTAACTCTGAAATGTGAATTAAGCCTTCTAATTGCTCTTGTTCTTTTTCAGTTGAAAGGGGGAATCTAATAAAGGCTCCAAAATCTGTTACTCCTGTAATCTCTCCTTCTATTATATCACCTATTTCATATTTTTTTAACATCTTTTTCATTCGGTCAATATCCTGAGCCCTCTCAGATAAAATAATTTGATTTTTGTCGGGAAATAAATCAAGAATCTTAACGGTAAATTCTTCACCAATAAATTCTTGTAATTTTCTTAAAATTTTAGATCCTTCTCCTCCTTCTACTTTAGGATAATGCTTATTAGTTAACTGAGAAACAGGGATAAAAGAATCTGTCCCCATTAACTTTGTCATTAAACCTCCCTTATTCGCTCCCAGAATTTTAACTTTAATTAATTCTCCCTCATCTTTTCTTTCCTGAAGAGTTTCAAAAGTCATTTCTCTAAAGGCTTCCCGAACTGACAACTCAATAAAACCATCTTCTGTCTCTGAACCAACAACCTTTCCGCAAACCTTGTCTCCTTTTCCTAAATTTTTAAGTTGACTTTTAGAATCTAAAAATTCTTTTCCATATATTATTCCCGTTCCGACTGGGCCTAAATTAATAAAAAGAGAAGACCGGCCCTTGCCGATAACGGTTCCCTCAACAATATCACCAGCCCTAACTGGTTTTAAGTCTTCATTTTTTTCTAATAATGTTTGCATGTTTTTCATATTTAATATGATGTTAGATTACAATATTATAATTTTTTTTTCAAACTTGAATAATGAAATAAGCTGTGCTAACTTTAAGAAACAATAATTCTAATCAAAATTATGAAAATATCATGGTACGGGCAAAGCTTATTCCATATAAGCAGCCGATCAAAAAAGAGTCAAGTTAACATTACAATTAATCCTTTTGAAAAAGATGTTGGTTTAAAGCCTCCAAGGTTAAAAACCGATATTCTGCTATCAAGCAATAAGTCAAATCATAACTTAAAGGTGGCAAAAGGCAAATATTTTTTAATTGATAGTCCTGGTGAATATGCAATTAAAGGTATTTTTATTGAAGGGATCCCCACCTTTGAATTCAAAAAGGAAAAAGATAAATTGAAAAAGCGTTTTGATGGCAATATTATTTACACGATAGAAACTGAACATTCAAAGATTTGCCATTTAGGAGAATTAAGACAAAAAGAATTAAAAGAATATCAGTTAGATCAAATAGGAATAGTCGATGTTTTAATGATTCCAGTCGGAGGAAAAAATACCATTAATGCAGAAGAAGCAGTTAATATTATTGACCAAATAGAGCCAGCTGTTATTATCCCAATGAACTATTCAATTCCTAAATTAAAAATTAAATTAGATAAATTAAATAATTTTCTTAGCTTAACCAAATCAGAAAAAAAGAAACCAGTTGAAAAATTATCAATTAAAGGGAAAAATATTGATCACGAAAATCCAAAAACAATAACCCTATTAAAAAGATGAAACAAATTAAAGAAATAATTCAAAAATTTAAGAGAAAAGATGTTCCTGAAATTTTACCGGGAGATACCGTTAAAGTTTATCAAATAATCAAGGAAGGGGACAAAGAAAGAGTCCAGGTCTTTGAAGGAATAGTCTTAGCCAAAAAACATGGTAATGAAATGGGATCAACAATTACTGTCCGAAAGGTCAGTAAAGGGGTCGGAATAGAAAGAATATTCCCGGTCCACTCTCCAACCATTAAAAAGATTGAAATTGTTAAAAGAAGTAGAACAAGAAGAGCAAAACTTTACTATTTAAGATCGGCTCGAGGAAAAAGAGCCCGATTAAAGAAAAAAGATTTTGATAAAGAAAAAGTTAATAAAGAAACCAAACAAGAAAAAGAAGAAATCGATAAAAAAGAAGAAACAAAAGAAATAAAAACCGAAGAAAAAACAAAGCCTAAAGAAGAAAAAACTGAAGAAATAAAAAAGAAAGAATAGATACAATAGCCGAGGTGGAGAAACGGCAGACTCGCATCTCTAAGGAAGATGTGCCAGAAATGGCGTGTGGGTTCAAATCCCACCCTCGGCACATTGGGGCGTGTAGCTCAGTTGGCTAGAGCGTCTGCTTTACACGCAGAAGGTCATAGGTTCAAGTCCTTTCACGCCCACCAATATTCTCGCTAACCATTTGACATGCCGAAAAACTGGTTATGTTTTTTTATATATAAATAGGTTTTCAAAATTAGGTATTGAGGGTTGAGAACAAGTAATAATTTTATCTATTGGCTCCCAATTAGGGAAATTTGAAGTATCACTAATAACAATGGCTCCTTTTTTTAATTCTTTTTGAAGCTTTTTTTCTAGTAGGGGTAATATGTCATACCAAAGATAGCTATAAACAATGTCAGCATCACTTAAATCCATTTCAAAAATATCTTTTTTAAAAAAATTAATCTTTACCCCGAAAATAAAAGCTATTATTTTAGCAAAAAAGATGCGAATAGAATTATTGTCTATTCCATAGACACAAAGAGAAGGATTTGCTTTTTTAATTCGACAAGAAAATAGGCCATGAGCACACCCTAAATCATAAAAAGTCTTAACATTTTTTTGTTCTGAAATAATTTTGTTTATTGATTTAGTTGTCTTGCGACTAGTTGGTGCGCTATGACCCTTTAAGGCAATATCAATCATAAAAATTAAATAAAAAGAAACAAGAATGATAAAAATAAATAACAATAAAGATACAAAAATAATAGTTATCATAAATAATATTTAAAAAATGTATTTGCTAACGCTTTGGCTGGATTAGTCGGAACACCAAAAGATGGAAAATGATGTAATTCTATGCAAGGAGTGCTATTTAACTCTAAAACTGCACAAGGTTGTTTTTTCCAAGAAATAGCAATATCCCCCGCAATAAAATCAATTCCTGTTAAACGAATATCAAAAAAACGAGCAAGACGACTAAATAACTCTAAATTATCTTTGTGAACACTCGGAGAAACTTCAACAAGATCTCCCCCTAGCTTTAAAAAGGAATCTTTTTGTAGATATAGAATTTCTTCTTTTTCTAAAACAGTGTTGTGGTCATAGCCTTTTTTCATCAATATCTTTTTTGTTGTTTCGTTTTCAGTAATTCTATAAAGAGTAAATTGTTTTTGATTGGCCTCACCCCTGTTTGGACTATTATTCTTACGATCAATTAATTGGCGTATTGTTGATACTCCATCTCCTATAACATTAGCCGGTATTTGTTTGACACATACCACAAAATCAAAATCAATGACTGTTGCCCTGTAAACATGAGCCTTAGAAATAAATCTTTCTATAATAAAAGCTGGAGAATAATTGACTGCACATCGAACTGCCTTCTTTAATTGCTTTTCGTTTTGTATGTTGGTAGTGACGTGTCGGCTTACAGATCCCGCTCTTGGTTTTACAACAAGGGGAAATCCTATCTTTTTCCCAAATTGAATAGCTTTTCTTTTTTGCCAAAACCAAAATGATTGACTCTTGGCTACAGGAAATCCTCCTTTTTGAGAATAAATTTTGCTAAGTTTTTTATCTCCAACAATTTTCTTTGTTTTTTGACTCATAAGCTTCTTTGTAGGTAGAGTCTGAAATCTAAAAGTCTTTTTACCAACTTTCATTTTAAAATAATTATTATAGCCAAAAGGAGATTGCATCGCCTTAAAGGTTGCTCCTCTTTTCTTCATTTCTTCAATAAAACAAAAAGATCGAAGTTGGATGTTGCTAGCATTAAAATCTGACCTAAATTTAACAATTTTTAATGTGCTAAGAATTCTATCAAGAATAATATTAAAAACTGTTTCAATTTTTCTTGGAATTTCTAATGAAGGCAAAAACAAACTAGTTATTTCATCTAGCCATGTAAAAAAATGATGCCAGTTTGGGTGTCCACACTCTTTACAAAAGTTTTTATTTTGTTCCATGAAGCCTTTTTTGAGCTCTCCAATATATTTTCTGATTGGTATAGGCTTTTGGAACTAAATCTTTAGTAACATCTGTTTCTTGCCGAAATTCAAGTTTATCTATTTTTTCCTTTTTCTTTTTTTCTAATTGACGAGCCAACTTAACAACCCCACCATTATAATATTCTATTTCGTCTAAGTCTTTGGTTTTATTTCCTCTTACTTTAATAATTTTTTCAGCAATTCTATTCCGAAAAGGCAATAGCATAAAAATTGGGAGAGAAATTAAAAAAACAAATACCTTAATAGGATATTTCTTAAAATTTAAAAATTTACCTCCTGCTAATCTTACGATCTCTATATATTCTTTAAGAGACCTTATTTCTTCCTTAAAGGTTTCTTTATCCTTAAATCCCTCTTTAATGGATAATCCTCGAGAAGCAGAAGCCATTCCAATTAAATTTAAAAACAATTTAGAGAATTCTAAATTTCTAGAATTCTTTTTAGAAAGCTTTTTGATTATAAATCCTGACCCTTTTAATAATTGATAAACTTCCTCTACCCCTTCCTCTCCTAAGGCTTGAGCAATAGAAGCTCTGACTGGAAGACGATATTTCAAAACATTATCTTGCAAGTCAACAGTATTAAACAAAATCATTCGAACAATTTTAACATCTTTAAAATCAGATAGGGTTTTTTGAGCAGAATTAATTGCATCTATTCCGTTCTGAGAGAGAACAAAAACCGGCTTTCTAGGACCAGATCTTTCAAAATAATATTTTAAAACCCGACCAACAGGATTTTTATTTGTTAAAAAAACAATATCGGGATTAATTTCTTTATTAAATTCTGAATCTTTAATTACCCTCCCTTGAAAAGGAACTTTTTCATCGCCCTTGTTAATATAAAAATCATTATTTCTTAAAAAGCTTACAGTTCTTTCTCTGGAAACACCTAAAACATGGTTGTTTTTACCTAATTCAGAAGCAAGCATTGTTCCCGTTCTTCCACCCACCCCAATAATAGCTATTTTCTTTTTCATATTTAAAATAATAGCATTATTAAAAAACAGATTAAAGCTTAAAATTGATTTTAAAAGAATAAAATGATAGTTTTAATAGATAATAAATAAATTAGGAGGGGTGCCTGAGTGGCTGAAAGGGATGGTTTCGAAAACCATTATAGTTGTTAAAACTATCGTGAGTTCAAATCTCACCCCCTCCGCTGACTAAAAAACAATGTTTAATTTTTTTAAAAAAAGAAAACAACCTCAAAACTTAAAAGAGGCTCTTTTAGAAATTGAGAAGCTTAAAAAAAGAATTGCAGAGAATTCTGAAAAAATCAAAGAAAACCAAAAAAACATTCAATTAACAATTCAGAAAATTGCCATTACCAGATACTCTCCTTTTAAAGAAACGGGTGGAGATCAAAGTTTTTCAATAGCCCTTTTAGATAAAAATGATAATGGATTAGTTTTAACTAGTATTTACAGCAGAGAAAGAAATAGGTTGTTTGCTAAACCAATTAAAAATTCTCAATCTAAACACAAGTTATCAAAAGAGGAAATAAAAACCATCGAAAAAGCAAAAGACAAATGAATAAAAACAAAGAATTAAAAACTAGGCCTCCGGTTATTGCGGTAATGGGACACATTGATTGCGGCAAAACTAGTCTTTTAGATAAAATTAGAAAAACTAGTATTGCTGATAAAGAAACTGGGGGGATTACCCAGCATATTGGAGCTTATCAAATAGAAAAAGATGACAAGAAAATCACCTTCATAGATACTCCTGGTCACGAAGCTTTTTGTCAGATGAGGTCAAGAGGAGCAAAAGCTGCTGATATTGCCATTTTAGTAATTGATAGTTGTAAAGGAGTTCAAGATCAAACCGAAGAGGTAATTGAGTGTTTACAAGAAATTAAAATTCCTGTTATTGTTGCTTGCAATAAAATAGACAAAACAGTTGCAACCCCATTAAGAGCAAAAACAGAATTACAACAAAAAGGAATTGTTGTTGAATCTTTGGGGGGAGAAGTGCCTTCTGTAGAAGTCTCAGCCAAAACAGGAAAAGGAATAGATGAATTATTAGACTTAATTCTATTGGTTGCTGAAATGGAAGGATTAGAGGCTAGAACAGAGGGTCAAGGAGAAGGAATAATTATTGAATCTTACATTGATAGTAAAAAAGGACCATTAACAACCCTTATTCTTAATCGAGGAACTTTATCAGTTGGAGACATTGTTGCCACCTCTTCAGCTTTAGGAAGAATAAAAACCCTAGAAGATTTTCAAGGAAATGAAATTTCTAAAATAGGACCTTCTGATCCAGCCCTATTATTCGGATTAGATAAGACTCCTATAGTCGGAGAAAAAATTAAAAGTTTTGAAACTTTAGAAGAAGCAAAAAAACAATTAAAAGAAAAAGAAAAAAAACAATTAAAAACGGTTCAGCCTCAACCCCACCAAAAAGTTCTTAATTTAATTATTAAGGCTGATGTTATTGGCTCAGCAGAAGCAATTAATGATATCCTTCAAGAAATTCCTCAAGAAAAAGTAGTTCTTAATATTTTAAAATCAGAAGTAGGAGATGTTAATGAAAATGATGTTGCTTTAGCAAGAAGCTCAAAAGCAATTATTTTAGGATTCAGAGTAAAAACAACCCCTATTGCTAAAAAAATAATTTCAAAAGAAGAAATTAATGTTCAAATCTTTGATTTTAAAATCATTTACAATTTAGTTGAACAAGTCAGAAAATTAATGGAAAAGAGGCTATCCCCTGAAACAATTAGAACCAATTTTGCCAAATTAAAAGTATTGGCTACTTTTTGGGGCAAAAAGAACAGGCAAATAGTGGGAGGAAGAATTACTAAAGGAAGTGTTAAAAAAGGGCTTCGAGTTGAAGTTGTAAGAGGAGATGAAGTAATTGATCAAGGAAAAATGATTAGCCTTCAAAGGAAAAAGAAAGACATTGAAAAGGCTGGTGAAGGAGAAAGAATAGGTATTCTTTATGAAGGATCTAAAAAAATAGAAAAAGATGATACTTTAATTTTCTTTTCTAAAAGAAAAGAAAAAGGAACGCTTTAATGTCTGAAAAAAGAATTAACAAGATTAATGAATTGTTAAAAAGAATGGTTGGAAAAATCATTTTAAAGGATTTTGACGTACCTGATAATGCTTTAATCACTGTTACCAGGGTAGAAACAAATTCTAATCGTTTAAAAAGCAGGGTTTTTGTAAGTGTTATTCCTGAAGAAAAAGAAGATAAAGTTATTGCATCTTTAAAAAAATACGTTTATTATATTCAACAGGAGGTTAATCAACAATTGAAAATAAGGCCAATGCCAAAAATTATCTTTCAAAAGGATAAAAAAGTAGAGGAGGCGGCAAAAGTTGAAAAACTATTAAATGAAATAGATAAAAAGTAAGGCCTGGTAGCCAAGTAGCTAAGGCATCGATCTGCAAAATCGACATTCGTGGGTGCAATTCCCACCCAGGCCTCAAAATTATTTTAAGCCGCGGTGGTGGAATGGTATACACGCGACACTTAAAATGTCGTGAGCGTAAGCTCGTGTGGGTTCGAGTCCCACCCGCGGCACAAAATTAAAAACAAATTAAAAAATCGTTTTTTTGCGGGTTTTTTTAATTTTTATTTGTTCTAATTTTAGAGATTTTTAGTATAATAAGTTTAAATATGTTTTTATTAATAATATGTCAGAATTAAAACCAACATTTAAAGAGTCTCCCTTACCACCATCTCAAAGAAAAGAAAAAGATAAAAAATTAAAAAAGGAAGGACTTAACGAAAAAGAGCCACAATATTTAAAGAAGGCTAAAGAAATCCATCCCAAAGGTGAAAAGATTCTTAATATTATTAAAAAATATAATAGGCTTAAAGAGAATCCTAAATTGTCTAAAAAAATAGAAATTATTTCTGCTGTTAAAAAAAATGATTTGCGGTATAGGGACATTTCTAGTTTTTTAGGGGAATACAAAAAAATACCCATTGAGACCTTAGAAGACTTCACAAAAACAGTTTATACTGAAGAGGCAAAAAAGGGCGGTAAATTAAAGGAAATACTTTCAAAAAATCAAAACAAGGAAAATGAAATTAAAAAAGAAAATAAGGTTAAAGAATTGTTCGGTAACGAATTAATAAAAATCAAAAAATTTAATAAAACAAGAGAATTCTGGGAAAGTCTTTCAAAAGAAAAGAAAGGAGAAATCAACGAAAAAGAAATTAAAAGAATAGACCAAATAATAAAAGACTATAAAAAGGCCCAAGAAGAAATTAAAAAAATTGTGACTGAAACATTATTATCAGAAATTAAAGACCCTCTTGTCCAGACATATGAAATCACAAGACAGTTTGACTCTTTAATAAGATCCACCCAAGACGAAACACTAAAAAGGGTATTAATAGAGAGTTGGAACCAAACATTAAAAAAGATTAAAAAATAAATTAAAAAGCCCCTTAGGGGCTCTTTTTATCTTTCTAAAACCTCAACATAAGTTCTAGCCACTCCGAAATTAATAGCATCATCACAATTGTCAAACCAGATATCAAACTGAAAATCGCTTTTTCTTCGATTCATTCTATCTTCTACAACAAATATTTTATCTCCATATAGCTCTGGAATTCTTATTTTAGTCCCAAAAGGAAAATAATTGTTAGCAATGAATCCATCGGCCACTCTTTTGTTAGAAGCAGTTGTAAAAGGATCTTCATTGGTTTGTTCTGGAGTACTAGAATAAGCAGTAATAACTGTTTTAAACTTGGAAACTACTTTTGGAGGAGGGTTTTCCGGATTTGATAGGGGAACTAGAAAGCTATCTTGAGATAGGATAAGGCCAGACTCATCAATAGCCATCTCTTTTTCTTCATTAAAAGAAAAGAATAGACCACCAATAACAGCCAACAGTAAAAAACCAAACAGAATAAAGGTTGGGGAGAAATTATAGATAGAAGTCTTTTTTTCTTTTTTCGACATAATTTAATATTATTTTTTTATTTTAAAAAATGCTATTATTAAAAAGTGTCTTACTATTAGCAAGACACCCTTAATAATAGTCAAAAAATAGTTAAAAATCAAGATGAATCGAGTTAAAATAGATAAATTAACAAAAGAGGCTGTTTTTGGTGGAGAAAAAGAAAAGGCTCGTTTAAAAATTAGAAAAAAAGCAGAAGAAAAAGGAATTGTCCTTTCTTCTACCTATAATCTTTACAAAGCTAGAGCTCAAGAAAAAATTCCTTTAAACTTTACTGTTCCTGCTATTAATATAAGAGGAATGACTTATGATGTAGCTCAATCTGTTTTTAAGGTAGCCAATAAAAAGAAAGTAGGAGCCTTAATTTTTGAAATAGCTAAATCAGAGATGGAATATACTGATCAATCTCCTAGTGAATATGCTGCTGTAATTATGGCAGCTGCTCTTCATGAAAACTATCAAGGACCCCTGTTTCTTCAGGGAGATCATTTCCAAATTAAAGAAGAAAAAGAATTATTTGAATTAAAAAAATTAATTCAAAAATCAATTAAGGCGGGCTTCTATAATATTGATATAGATATTTCTACCCTAGTGGATTATTCAAAAAACAAAATTAAAGATCAGCAAAAACCAAATTATAAGATATCAGCAGAAGTTGCTAATCATATTCGAAAAATAGAACCTAATAAAATAACTATTTCTTTAGGAGGTGAAATAGGCCATATTGGAGGAAAAAATTCAACCATAGAGGAGCTAGAAATATTTATTGAGGGATTTAATAAGTCTTTTCAAAAAGAAAACGGTCTTTCAAAAATAGCAATTCAATCAGGATCTTATCATGGAGGGATTCCCCTACCTAAAGGAGGATTAATTGATGTTAAGATTGATTTTAACCTTTTAAAAAGTTCTTCTAAAAAAGCAAGAAAATACAATATTGGGGGAATAGTCCAACACGGAGCTTCAACCCTACCAAAAGAAATATTTAAAAAGTTCCCTAAAAATGAGGTTTTAGAGGTCCATTTGGCTACTAATTTTCAAAATATTATTCTTGATCATCCATCTTTTCCAGAAAAATTATTAAAAAAAGTATATAATTGGTTAAATAAAGAAAAAAATAAAGAAAATCAAACCGATTATCAATTTCGCTACCAACAAAGAAAAAAAGCTTGGGGGAAATTTAAAAAAGACTTTTGGGAAATTTCAGAAAAAAGGAAAGAAATAATAAAAAAAGATTTAGAAAAAAGCATTGCCTTTATTTTCAAAAATTTAAATGTCGAAAACACTAAAAAAATGGTCAGGGAATACAATAAAAACAACTAATTCTTTTGACAAAAATAAACTTTAATTTTATAATAGGGGTATAATAAAAATCAAAATAAGAAACATGAACAAAGAAAAACTAAATTTACAAGAAACAAGTCAAGAAAAACCTTTAACCAGAGAGCAAAAAATAGAAATTCTTCTAGAAAGCGCAAAAAAATATTATAATATAGAATCTTCAAACAAAAAAACCTCTAAGGAAAAAGAGGGAGAAAAGACGATAGAAGGAGAAAAAAATAAGACAAAAAGCCTTTTTAAAAAAATTGGATCTTTTTTTCGTGATAATCTCCCCAACATTGAGTCTTTTTTAATCGACAATTTTCCTAGCCCATACAAAACACATTTTGAACATAGGGCATTTAAAAAACAAAGAATAAAAAAAATTTACAAAAAAGAAAAGGAATTAAAAGAAATGAAAGCGGCTTTCAAAAAAGCGAAAGATGAAGCAGGAAAAATTACTAAGACAGAATTAACTGATCAACAAAAAAATACCATGGAGGAAGAGGGCCTGCTAGACCAATTTAATAAAGAACAAAAAAGAAAAGAAATTAAAAAAAAGGAACTCCTTAAAATTGCAGGAGAAAAAGAGAAAAAAATGAATAGCCTAAAGGATAAAATAGATAAAATGAAAGATAAAAGAGAGGGATTTATTAAAAAAATAAACAAAGTACTAGAAAAAGAAATTCAAGAAAAGGAAAAAGAGAAAAAATATCCCAATAAACAAATTGAAGAATTAGAAAACGAAAAAAAAGCGATTAATGAAAAAATTGAAGATTTAGAAAATGTTTATGAAAAAGAAAGTCTTGGAGATGATATTAAAGATAAAATAAAAAATAAAAGAAAAGAAAAGATTGAAGAGGTAAAAACAATTAATACCGACATAGAAGAAATACAAAACCAATTAAAAAACATACAGAATAAATTAGAAAAAGAAATATCAGAAATAAAAGGGCAAATTGGTAAAAATTTAGCAAACCTTTTAAATAGTAAACTTGGCCTTAGAGAGGCTCAAGATGTAATACTAAAAACTCAAATTGATTTTTTGGAAAATAAAGAGAATAAAACTAAAGAATTAAAAGGAGAAATAAAAAATCTTAAAGAGTATTTTGAATATCCGTCATATAAACAATCTGAAAATTTTAAAGAAAATAAAGAAAAATTAGAGGGTGAGCTTAAAAAATATGAAAAATATAAGGGTTTCATTATCGAAGAGCTGTCTGGTTACAGGCCTAGCATTTCAGAAAAAGTAAATCTTAAAAACAAAGCTAAAGAAAAAATAATAGAATTAAATTCTAATAAGAAAGATTATTACAAAATCAATAATATTGAAAAATTTTTTAAAATTTCTTCTATTAAAGAAAAATTAGAGGATGATGAAAAAATAAGTATAGGGGAAAGAAAAGAGAAATATAAAGACATAATAACAGGAGAAGATATTGATAAAATTGAAAATAAGATAAAGGAAGATTTTAAAAATAATAAAGAAGGACTTGAGGAAATAAATGAAGAACTCACAGAAGATGAAAAAGAAGAGTTTTTACAAAAACTGATTAATATTGAAATTACTAAGCAAGTCAAAAATAAAATCGAAGAAAGTCTAAAAAAAGATACAAATCAAGCAATTAAAAACAATATTGAAGGATTATTCAGCGAAGAAGAGATTAAAGAATTAAAAAAACAATACGAATCAAACAAATTAAAAAATCAACGGAAATTAGAAGAAATAGAAAAAGAAATTAAAAAGAATAAAAAAGGCAATCTAAATAAAGAGAAACTGGGAAAAATAAAAGAAAATATTAATAAAATTAATGAGAAACTAAATAATGGAAACATTATTGTGAATGAAAAAAAGAAAAAAGAAATTTTAGAAAAACAAGAAAAAGACTTGGAGGTTGTTGAAAATATTCTTGAAGCATTAGAAAATAAAGAAAAAATGAAAGAAAAAATAAAGAAAGCAGAAAAAGACGAATATGGAGTTAAAGAAACATATGAATTCTGCGGTGGAACTAATTATAATGAAACAGAAATAAAAGATATTAGAAAAACAATAGCAGAAAAACTAGGAATAAACATAGCAAACCAAAAAGAAGAGTCTATCCCAATTCCAAAATCAAAAGAATCAAATGAAATATCCGACGAGGGAGATGAGGTAAAAGAACAAGAAAGGTTGGCAAAGGAAAGAGAAGAGAAAAGCAAAGAAGAAGATGTAGTTATAATAGGCACATTACAAGCATTAGCAACAATTCTTAATTCGGAAAAGAAGTTCCAAGACCAGCTAAATGAATTTGAGGAGAAAATTATTGATCAAGCTAAAAAAATAAGAAGCGGCGATCTTAAAATAGATACAATAGAAAACGAAGAAGATAAAAAAAATATTAGTGAAGTAGCATATATTTTAGAAAACATAGAGGTGTTCAACATTAAAGCTCTCGTAGAAGAACATCTAAAAAAAATCCCTGAAGATATTAAGGAAAAACTTAAAAAGGGAGAGGGAAATGAATTACTTAAAAAGGCTCAAGAAGAATATAATATAGAAGAGGATAAAATTGAAACTATTAAAAAGTTTTTTGAGTCTGACCAAGAAAAAAATAAAGAGGGGGTAGATTAAAAAAAATACATTCGTCGAAAAGAAAACTAGAAAGGATAGTAATAAATAGTAAAAAGGGGCCGAACAATCAACTTGTCAGATATAGAATGCAATTATGTTAATTGAGGGGTTTTAAAATCAGCAAAAAATATAAATTTATCTAAAGCAGAAATAGAGATTCTCCATTTAAATGGTCTTGAAGATGTTGAAGAACCAGAAACCCCATAAACAGTTAAAAAAATTTTTGTTCATAGAGATCTTCGCAAAAACCTACAAAATAAATATGGGATAAAAAATAAGATAAATAAAATAACATGCCTAATAGTCAAAAAAAAATAATTAAAAAAGCAAATAAATTAATAAAAGAAATTGACGAACAAATTAAAAAGAGCAGGAGGAAAATAGAAAAAATTAAGGAAGAAATGGCAAAAATAAAAGAAAAAGATAGAAAGTCACAGATTGAACTCAATAAAAAACTAGAGAAAGAAATTGAAGAAATGGACGAATACATGAAAAAATTTAATAAAGACTAAAAAAGCCTGAAATCTAAAAACAACACTCTTAATAAGTGTTGTTTTTTTTAAATCAGAGCTCCTTCTATGATCAAGCTCGAACTTATTTTATCAAAAACGCCTGAGAGCAA
>CAZJSP010000007.1:0-6699 GCA_964548875.1 uncultured Candidatus Saccharibacteria bacterium
CGTAAAAGAGTGTAAGGCTAAAAACGGTTAACAATATAATAACGGTTAAAGCAATCTTTTTCTTGTTTCGAAAAAAGTTTTTAATTTTTGTTGAAAAAAAGGAGGATTTTTTGTTAAATGGTTGAATTTTTATCTGTTTTTTCTTTTTTGGTAAAGATATTCTAATTCTAGGAAGCTTTTTTTTCTTAATATTCTTGAAGAAAGACAACATTATATTCTTAAGAGAAACCTTCTTAATGCTCTTTAGGGTTGTCTTTTTACTATTTTCTTTTTGCCCTAAAACTATAGCTAAAAAAACTCCTTTTACTTGACTAGCTTTTTTCTTTTTCTTATTTAGAATTTTTTTAATTGTTTTTTCATTTAAAGGGGAATTAATAATTTCTTGGATTAAATTTTTTTTATCAAAAAAATTATAAACCTCTCTGGTAAAAACTAAAATTAAGTCATTCTTGGTTAATTTGCTAGAAATTATTTTTGAAAACACTTTAATTGGATAAGGAGAAGACTGGTTATATTTAGTTTTATCATCGACATCTATAATCTCCCCATTTCTAACTATTAATATTTTAATATCTCCAGTTTTAGAAAATATGAGTTTAAATTTTTTAATTGAAAAGGCAGCAAAACTTAAATTACTAAGCCAGCTTATATTGCCTTTTTCGGCTTTTTCAGAGAGAATATTATTAACAGCTTTTAAGCTCTTTTTAAATGAATTCTCTAGGCTAGAATCTACCGTTTTAAAGTATTCTTCTTTGATAGTTTTTGCAATCCTTCTGACTAAATAAATATTATTGGGTAGAGTATTTTTAAGTATACCAACTAAACAAAGATTTCCCTTGTCTTTTTCATAGATGCTTTTTGGATGATAACAAAAGCTATCAAAAATTAAGTCTTTCTTAAGTTTTGGATTAAAAACAAATTCAAAAATTTTCATTTTCTTATTTTAAAGTTTTTCTTGTAAAATAACAAATGGATAAAAAGGGCGTGTAGCTCAGGGGCAAGAGCGCTGCATTCACATTGCAGAGGTCATTGGTTCAAATCCAATCACGCCCACTAATTTGAAAAGGTTGCCATAAAAAGATAAAATAGGGGAATGGTTAAAGAATTAAAAATAAAAATAGGGGAAGAGACCACAATCCATGATTTGCTTATTTTATCCATATCCATATTGAATAAAAATAATAAAAGGGCAAACTTTGAAAATATTTTAAAAAAGTGCTTTAATCTTTCTCCGGAGATTATTTCTTTCGAAGAAAATAATTGGCCAGATGCTCGCAAAATAGATCGACCATTAAGAGGCTTAAGAAATAAAAAGCTTCTTAAAAAAAACGAAAATAACTGCTTTGAGCTTACAAAAAAAGGTAAAAAGAGGTCGTCGGAAACTATTAAATCTTTATATCAAGGAAAATTACTATAAAAATGTTGAATTATTTAGCTAACATATTAGAAGCGTTTGTATTCGGCTTAATAATGTTATCCGTCTTATCGTTTCTAGTATTCCATATTGTATTATTTTTTATCGTTAAAATGAAAGGATTTTAATAATGTCAGATTATTATAACGCAAAAAGAAAAAGTAATTTATTTAGCTCTCAGTCTGAAAGCTCTTTTAGGTTAAGCAGATCAAAAATTGATCTTTTTTTAGAGTGTCCTAGATGTTTTTATTTAGACCGAAAACTAGGAATTGGTCGCCCTCCAGGCTATCCTTTCACACTAAATAGTGCTGTAGACACTCTTTTAAAAAAAGAATTTGATATTTATAGAGAAAAACAGGCTCCTCATCCACTCATGATTGAAAACAATATTGACGCTGTTCCTTTTAAGCATAAAGAAATAGATATTTGGAGAAATAACTGGAAAGGAGTGCAGTATTTACACGAACCTACAAACTTATTAATTACGGGAGCAATAGACGACGTCTGGATTAATTCTCAAAATCAGTTAATTGTTGTTGATTACAAAGCAACAGCTAAAAAAAAGGAGGTCACTTTAGATGCCGACTGGCAAATTGCCTATAAGAGACAAGTTGAGATTTATCAATGGTTGTTAAGAAGAAACGGATTTAAGGTTTCCGACATTTCCTATTTTGTTTATTGTAATGGTAATACTAGAGCAAAGGCTTTTAACAATAAAATAGAATTTAGAATAAAGGTTATTCCCTATAAAGGAGATGATGGTTGGATTGAAGAGACCATCAAGAATATGCATCATTGTCTTTCTCAAAATATAGTTCCAGAAATGGGTCAAGATTGCGACTATTGTGCCTATAAAAAAGCCTCTTCTAAAGTAGAAGGTTGGAAATAATAAATTAAAATGCCTTATTCTGGTAATCAGGTTATTAGCGTTAGTGATTTTGTTAAAACTATCAATTTGCTCATTTCTGAAATTGAGCCTGTTTGGATTGAGGGAGAAATAATAGGCCTAAAAAACTGGAAAGACAGGGTTGTATTTTTTGACATTAAAGATAAAGAGTCTGTTTTACACTGCAGTATTTACTTTTCTAGATTCCAATCAGTTGGATTGGCTTTGGAAGATGGAATGAAAATAAAGGTCATAGGAGAGCCTCAATTAAGAGGCAACAGAGGAGTTTTTAACTTAAATGTTAGGGATATTCAGCTGTCTGGTGAGGGGTCCTTTAAGAAAGCCTATGAATTGTTGAAAGCAAAATTAGTAAGCGAGGGATTGTTTGAAAGAAAAAGGAAGATTCCAGACTTTACAAAAAAAGTGGGTGTTATTACCTCCAAAGAAGGTGCTGTTATTCATGATTTTCGTAAAAATTTAAAAAAAATAGGGTATCAAATTTATTTCTATGATGCTTTAGTAGAGGGAGAAAAATCAGCTTCTTCTTTAAATAAGGCAGTTCAGTGGTTTAATGAAAACAGGCCCGATCTAGATGTTTTAATTATTATGAGAGGAGGGGGGAGCTTAGAATCTTTACAAGGCTTTAATAATGAAGTTTTAGCTAGATCTATTTATGGCTCTAAAATTCCTACCTTATGTGGTATTGGCCATGAAAAAGATATCCCTCTGGCTTCTTTAGTGGCTGATGTTTCTGTTTCGACTCCTACGGCAGTAGCTAATTACTTAAATAATTCTTGGGATTCTTTAGAAAAAAATATTCCTTTTTGGGAAGAAAAAATTCAAAATCAATTTAATTCTTCTTTGGAAAAACAGTCTGGAAAAATAGATAATTTGGCACAAAGAATGTCTTTTAGCTTTAACCAAGTATTTAATAATTTTGAAAGCTTAGCTGTTTCTCTTTATAATATTTTTTCTTCTTTAGAAAAACAAAGAAAAATGATTGAAAAAAGATTAAAACAAATTAAAAAACAACTTTTAATTTATTTAGGACAAGCTATTAAGGAAAAAACAAAAACAGTAAAAGATAAAGAAAAATATTTAAAAATCCTAAATCCTGAAAACAATTTAAAATTAGGATATGGAATTGTTTTTGACGAAAATGATAAAATTATTAAGAATATAGAAAGTATTAAAAAAGACGACATTGTAAAAACTAAACTATATAGGGGAAGTTTCTTATCAAAAATTAATAAAATTAATAAAAATGACAAAAAACAAAAAAGATAATGTTAAGGAGTCTCTTAATCAATTAGAAGAAATAGTTAGTTGGTTTGAAAGCCAAGACGATATAGATATTGAGAAAGGACTAAAAAAGGTAAAAGAGGGGGTAGTTATTATTAAGGGCCTTAAAAAAAGATTAAAGGTGGTTCAAAACGAATTTAATGAAATTAGAAAAGATTTAAAAGAATAAAAATGATTAATTTTTTACTTCTTTTTTTTAGTTGGATTTTTATAAGTATTTGGACTGATTATTATTTAAGAAAGAACTTTCCTGCTTTTCAAGAGGTTGGTCAACCTAATTATCTTTTTATTGCCTCTTTCTTCCTGTTTGCTGTTCATAAAACTACATCGCTTTTCCTTTATACTAGAGAATTTATTTTCCTTTTCATGTGCCTCTTAACCTTTGGGCTTTTTTTAATTTCCTTGTTTAAAAAAACAACTGAAAGAAAATACAAAAAAGAAAAATCAAAAATTAACAAAGTGGCTGCTGAGTCTCAAGTTTATCGTCTTTCAAAAAAGAACATTCAAGACGATAACGAAATATAGAAAAACGAAAACAAAAGATTGCCCGAAAGGGTATTTTTTTGTTTAAAGGGTATTTTTTTCTGATTTGTAAAAAGAACTCTTTTGATTTAGAATAAAATAATTGTAATTTTAAAATGCTTATTAAAGTTAAGGTAATATCGGCCTCTAAAAAAAATAAGGTAATTAAAAAAGAAAAGGATGAATTCACTGTAATGATTAAAAGTAAACCCTTCCAAGGAGAGGCTAATAAGGAGGTTAGGGAAGTTTTAAGCAAATATTTTAATATAGATCAATCGGAGTTAAGACTAAAAAGAGGATTTAAAAAAAGGAATAAGATTTTTGAAATAATAAAATGAACATAAAGAAAATAGAAGAATGCCTGCAAGAGGAGCCAGACTATCGTATTAAACAGGCTAAAAAGTGGATCTTTCAAAAATTAATTACCGATTGGCAAGAAGCAACAACTCTCCCTCTAAGTTTAAGAAAAAATTTGAAAAAAAAGTGTTCGCTTTCTATTAAAGGAAAAAAGATTTTTTCTAAAGACCAGAAAACCATTAAGGCCATTATAAACCTTGAAGATAACTTTCAAATAGAAACCGTTTTAATGAAATATGACAAAGACAGAAATACTGTTTGTGTTTCTTCCCAGGTAGGCTGTCCTTTAAATTGCTCTTTCTGTGCAACAGGAAGAATGGGTTTTAAAAGAAATTTAAATTATTCAGAAATAATCCAGCAAGTCTTGTTCTTCGCTCGCCACTTAAAAGAAAAAGGGGAGAAAATAACCAATATCGTGTTTATGGGAATGGGAGAACCCTTTTTAAATTATGATAATGTTATGAGATCTATCAATGTTCTTAATGATAAGGATGGATTTAATTTAGGTATTAGGTCTTTCTCTATTTCAACAGCTGGAATAATAGAAGGAATAGAAAAGCTTATGAAAGAAGAAAAACAAATTAATCTAGCCATTTCACTTAACGCCCCTAATAATGAGCTAAGATCTAAATTAATGCCAATAAATAAAAAATACCCTTTAAAAGATCTTATAAAAATAGTAAAAATATATATTGAAAAAAGTCGACGAAAGGTAATGTTTGAGTATATAATGATAGATGGAATAAACGATAAAGAAGAGCATGCTTATGAATTATCAGTTCTACTAAAAAATTTATTATGTGTTGTAAATCTTATTCCTTGCAATCCTGTAGGAGAGAAGTTCCAACCTTCAAAAAAAGAAAAAATTCAAAAATTTAAAGAAATATTAGAAAAGAAGGGAATAAGGGTAACCCAAAGAAAAGTCTTCGGCAGAGATATTTCAGCCGCTTGCGGTCAATTAGCAAAAAACTAAAAAGTCGAACTTGTAAAAAAAATAATCATTAAAAATGAATTTACTTAAACTTTTAGGGTTCGGAGTATTAATTTGGGATGTTGTGTTTATTACGGATGCTGTTCTAAACAGCTTTGATATTTTACCTATTCTAATTACTCAAACCATTTTCATAATTATTGTAATTGTTACTTATTTACTAAGTGAAAACCTAGAAATCACATCGGTTAAAGAAATTCTCAAGTATGGCTTTGCCTGGACTGCAGTAATGATGTTTCTTGATGTAGTTGTTGCTGCCTGCTGTTTGGACTGGTTTTTTCTAAGCGAATACAGTACTTGGGTTAACTAC
The DNA here is from genome assembly GCA_964548875.1 of uncultured Candidatus Saccharibacteria bacterium. Classification (GTDB taxonomy): domain Bacteria; phylum Patescibacteriota; class Minisyncoccia; order Minisyncoccales; family JANBVM01; genus CAYSZX01. The sequence goes on from CAZJSP010000007.1 coordinate 5,783, forward strand.
TCTATAGTTCTTATTACTCCTATTATTACCGTAAAAACTAAACAAACGATCAATTCAGAAGATGCAAGCTAAATATTTGAAGCGCCATTATGGCTACGGAATTAATGGCTTTTGGTATCCAAGAGTCACTTCTATTTGTGGAATCATTTCTAAACCAGGAATAGAAAATTGGATAGCTAGCCATGGCAGCGTTTATGCAATGAAAAAAAGAAGAAAAGAACTCACTGATTGGGGGAGTGCTATTCATGATACGGTAGAAAAGATATTATTGGGGAAAATGCCAAAAATTGATGCCAAGGTATGTCCATCAATAGACGCTTTCTTAGAGTGGATGAAAGAGCATAAGGTTGATATTGAAGGAGTAGAGCAAAGAGTAATTAGTAAAAAACATTGCTATGCTGGTACTTTAGATGTCTTAGCCCAAATAGATAATACCTATGGAGTATTAGATATTAAAACTAGTAAAAACATTTGGGATGAACATTTTTTACAAACATCAGCCTATTTTCAAGCTCATAATGAAAACCATAAAACTAAAGCAAAAACTCAATGGATATTAAAAATTGATCAATTCCAAGAATGTGCAATTTGTAAAGCCAAAAGGCGCCATAAAGGAAAAAACCCTGAAATTAAAGGGGGAAAGAAAAAATGCAATCATGAATGGGGAGAAGTAAGGGGGGTTTGTAAAATGAAAGAAATCAAAAATTATCCTTATTACAAAAAAGCCTTTTTAAATGCTAAGAAATTATGGGAGTTTACTAATAGAGATTGGCTTTCTCAAGTAAGGAATTATCCTAACAAGCACAAATATGCAAAATCGTAAATCCGCTGTTCAAATTAAAGGATTAAATTTTATTGAGTTATTAGTAGTTGCCCTTATAGTAGAATTTATTCTAATTTTCTTTTTGTTTTTTTCT
>CAZJSP010000007.1:6709-22055 GCA_964548875.1 uncultured Candidatus Saccharibacteria bacterium
GCCTATCTCCAGAGATAATTTTCATTAGCCACCTTTTTGTTTTTTTCTCAAAAAGTTGGAGAGGTGGTTCGAGATTCTAGAAGAAAAAAAGATATTGCTCAAATAGCACAAATTATAACTAACCCCTGTTTAGTTCCTCAAAAAAAAGCAGATAATAAAGAATATGATTTTGTTTTTTTAATTCAAGAAATTACTAAAAGAAACATTGCATATGACGAAAACAGACTAAAGAATATTATAGATCCAAAAACAGGGACCGATAATTTTTCAATGTATATTTATAAAATTGACGAGGAAGAAAATAAATGTGTCGTTTATGCTAATCTTGAGAGCTCTTTAAATAAAGAAAATTTAATTTATAATAAAGCCACTCCAGGAGGGGGAATAGGGGTTTTTAAATCCCGCCAAGAGGGGTGGAATGGATCTCCATTATATTTTCAATATTCAAATTAAAATGTCATTAAAGGTAATCAATTTAAAAGGAGAAAAAGAGCCTTTTTCATCAGAAAAGATTTACAAGGCTTGTCTTAGAAGTGGGGCATCAGAAAAAACAGCAAGAGAAATAACTAAAGAAATAAAAAATCAGGTCTATGAAGAAATTAAAACAGAACAAATAGGCAAAATAGTCCGAAAACTGTTAGAAGAAAAATCAGAGGAAGCAGTTGCTATTAAATTTTGTCTTAAAAAAGCTATGAGAGATTTGGGGCCAAGCGGTTTCAGTTTTGAAAAGTTTATTGTAGCCATTCTGGAAGAAAAAGGATTCCAAGTTGATATTAATCAAATAATGCCAGGTCGTTGTATCACTAACTATGAAATAGATTTTGTAGTTAAAATGGGAGAAAAGAGACAACTAGGAGAATGTAAATATCGCTCTGACCCAAAAAAGAAAACTGACTTAAGAGTTGCCCTTTATAATTACGCTAGATTTTTAGATATTTCTAATCATCCTCTCTTAAAGGATGCTGATATAGAGGCTATTTTGATTACTAATGCTAAATTCACAAGCAAGGCAATTAAATACTCTGAATGCAATAAGGTAAAACTACTAGGTTGGAGATATCCAAAAACAGGAGGGTTAGAAAAGCTAATTGAAGAAACAAAGCTATATCCAATCACCATTCTCCCTTCTTTTGATCAAGAATTAAAGAATGCTTTTTCTAAGAAGAATCTAATGCTAGTAAAAGATCTTTTAAAAACTACTCCCAAAACAATTGCAAATTTAGCAAATATCTCAATTCAAAAATCTAATCAGCTTACAAAAGAGGCCAATATTCTGTTAGAAAAATGAAAATTAACTCTAAAAGGTTTCACTGGACCAAGCACATTGAAAGAAAAATGAAATATTATGGTTTGTCCAAACAAAGAATAAGAAGGGTCCTAAAAAACCACAACAGAAAAGAGCTTGGTATCGCCCCTCAAACAATAGCAGTAATGGAAAAAACAGGGACCAAAAAAAGACCTACTGAAATATGGTTGATGTATCAAAATGTTAGAGCCGGAGAAGAAATGGTGATGAAAATGATTAGTGCCTGGCGATATCCAGGGATAAGTCCAAAAGGACAACATCCTATTATTCCAGAAGATACTCTTGTTGAATTAGAAAAAATAAAAGAAAATGACAAAAATACCTAAAGCCTATCAAAAAGGATTTGTAGATTTTCTTAATTGTAAAATTGATTTGTCTCAAAGGGTATTAATCCCCAGGGTTGAAACTAAATATTGGGTAGAAAAGGTAATTAAAGAAATTAAAAAAGAAAATAAAGTAGTGGATGTTTTAGATATCTTTTCAGGATCTGGATGTATTGGAATAGCCATTTTAAAAAATATTAAAGAAAAATGTAAAAGGGTAGATTTTTCAGACATAGACTCAAGGGCTATTAAACAAATTAAAATCAATTTAGATTTAAATAAGATATTAGAAGAAAAATACAAAATTTATCAGTCCTCTTTCTTTCAGAAAATTAATAAAAAATATGATTTAATTTTGGCTAATCCTCCCTATGTTGCCCAAAACAGAATTCAAGAAGTGGGGGAGTCGGTACTACGGCATGAACCCAGCCTTGCTTTGTTTTCAGGAGAAGATGGAATGGACCATATTAAAAAATTTTTGGAAGAGGCAAAAATTTTCTTAAAGAAAGATGGCCACATTTATTTAGAGTTTGATCCTAGACAAAAAGGTCGAATTACAAAAATCTTGGAAAATCAAAAATATAGTTATTTCAGGTTTTACAAAGATCAATTTAAAAAATATCGTTTTATAAAAATAAAAAAATGATTAATAAAATTTTAGGATGGTCCATATTCTTGTTAGGATTAGTAATAATTGGTTCAACTGTTTACTATACTTATAATATCTTCACTGGAGTTAGCGCAGCTCCTCAAATCTTTAACATAGAGCCTGCTGAAAATGATAATGAAATAGAAACAGAGGGCGGGCTTGAGGAGGAACTAAAGAAAATGGTCGCAGAGCAACTAAAAAACATTATTCCTTTTGAGTCTCTAAATAATTTTACCAATTTGGTTGCTTGGACAGCAGGAGCTTGGATCATTATTACGGGTGGAACAAAAATTTCTGAGCTAGGAATCAAGTTGATAAGAATACCATCTAACAAAGAAGAGTAATTCTTTTTAGAAGATAATAAAAACCCCCTTGTTTATAGGGGGGTTTTAATTTACTGTTGATTTTCTGTGGAAAAAAATATAAGAATAGTCTTATTTTGCCTTATTTTATTTGTATTTGCCTAAAGATATAAAATAGGATAAAGTGATAGTAAGTGAGAACAAGTGGGAAATTGTGGAAAAATATGTTAATAACCCCCTTAATCTGTGGATAAAAAATGTTTATAGGAGAATATTCATATACAATAGACGATAAAAGAAGGGTCTCAATTCCTTCTAAGTTCAGGAGCAAGCTAGGAAAAAAAGCAGTCATAACGCGATGGCTAGAAAAATGTCTTGTTCTTTATCCCATGAAAGAGTGGGAAAGATTTAGTGAACGATTAGAAAAATTACCTGGCACACAAGTTGATGCCAGAGGTTTTTCTAGAGTATTGCTTTCTGGAGCAGTGGATGTTTCTTTTGATAAGTTAGGAAGAATTTTAATTCCTGATTATTTGACAGAGTATGCTTCATTAAAAAAGAACGTAACAATTATTGGTCTTTCAAACAAAATAGAAATTTGGGACAAGAAAAATTGGGGATTATATAGAAAGAAAACAGAAAAAGAATTGGGTGATATCGCAGGTAAATTAAAAGAATTAGAAATTTAATGCACAAGAGTGTTCTTAAAAAAGAAGTTATAAAATATCTTAACCCTCAGCCTAATGAAAACCTTATAGATGCAACAGTAGGAGCAGGAGGACATGCCCTAGAAATTCTAAAAAGAAACAAGCCAAAAGGGGAGGTATTAGGAATAGAGTGGGATCAAGAAGTCTATAAAAAACTGAAAGCAAAAAATATTAATAGATTAATTTTAGAAAACAATTCTTATGTAAACCTTGAAAAAATTGTTAAAGAAAGAAACTTTAAAAATATAAGAGGAATTTTGTTCGATCTAGGATTCTTAAGCTGGCACATTGATGAGAGTAAAAAGGGATTTTCTTTTCTCAAAAACGAAGAGTTGGATATGAGATATAACACTAATTCTAACCTAACCGCCAAAGAAATATTAAATAAGTGGCCAGAGAAAGATATCGCCCAAACACTAAAAGAATTTGGAGAAGAAAGATTCGCCAGAAGAATTAGTAAAAATATTATTAGGAGAAGAAAAGAAATGGAAATTAAAACGACTAATCAGCTAGTAGACATTATTAAAGAGTCAGTTACTGGCTGGTACCGACACAAAAGAATTCATCCGGCTACAAGAACATTTCAAGCTTTAAGAATACAAGTCAACAATGAAATTGAAAATTTAAAAAAAGTATTACCCCAAGCCTTAAAGGTTATTGAAGAAGAGGGGAGAATAGCGGTCATTTCGTTTCACTCCTTAGAAGATAGAGTAGTCAAGAGATTTTTTAAAAAACAGTCTAATTTAAAAAAAATAAAAATATTAACAAAAAAACCAATTCAACCAAGCCAAGAAGAGGTTGAAAATAATCCTCGCTCTAGAAGTGCTAAGCTTCGAGCGGCAATAAAAATATGACCAAAACCATTAGTTTAAATATATTATCAAGTTGTTTAATAACTATGAGCTTATTCCTTGTTTTATTATGCGTCTTACAAATTGGGTTTTTGACTAGAGAACATCATATAATTGCAAACCACAAGAATAAAATTTTTCATCTTGCTGAACACAATCAATTTTTAACTCTTAATTTTTTAGAAATAAATCATTCTCCTACTGAAGAATATATCTCTGTTCAAAATTTTGCTAGGCCAACCAACACTCAATATATTAAAATCTTAGACACTTCTGTTGTTACTAAGAATCAATGAAAAAATGGCGAATTCATATTGTTTTTCTCTGTTTTTTGCTAACAGCTGGATATACTCTTTATGAAATAGGGAAATTGCAAATTATTCAGGGTGATCGCTACAAGGCCTTTTCACAAGGCCTACATTTAAGTTTTGATAGATCAGGAAATAGAGGAGAAATGTTTTTAGATAGTAAAAATCCTCTAGCTATTAATATTAAGCAGGACTTTGTTTTTATAAATTCTGGATTAATTGAAAACCTTTCTCAAACAATGAATTCTTTGTCTGAAATTATCAATATTGATAGAGAAACCATTAAGGAAAAAGTAAATCAGAGCCCTTCTTATGCAATCATTAAGAAAGGGTTAAGCAGTCAAGAAGTTTCTCAAATTAAACAATTAAATATTGATGGTGTTTTTGTTAATACTGAACACAAAAGATATTATCCAAGAGAAAGGTTCTTGTCTCCTGTTTTAGGTTTTGTTGGAAATGATGGTCATGGTCATTACGGTCTAGAAAAACATTACGAAGAAGATTTAAAGGTTAAAGAAGGAGCAACTGAAACCAAAAGGGGGTCTGACTTGTTTTTAACAATTAACCATTATGTTCAATCAAAAGCTGAATCATTATTAAAAAAGGCCCAAAAGAATTTTCAAATTAAAGAAGGAGAAATAATAGTCATTGATCCTAATTCTGGGAAAATAATAGCAATGGCTGGATTATCAGGCTTCAATCCTAATTATTACTTTCAAGAAAGGGATTTATCTGTTTTTAATAATAAGAGTGTTCAATATTTATTTGAACCAGGGTCAGTATTTAAGCCTATTACTATTGCTTCAGCTATAGAGGAAGGAAAAATAGGGCCCGAAACAACATATCAAGACCCTGGACTAATAGAAATAGATGACTATATAGTTCGAAATTATGATAGGAGGGTCTATGAGGGAGAAACCACTATGACTGAGGTTCTTGAAAAATCTATTAATACTGGAGCTGTTTTTGCTCAGCAAGAACTAGGGGGTGATTTATTTCTTGAATACCTAGAAAGATTCGGTTTTTTTGAACCAACTGGAATAGATGTTCAAGAAACATACTCTTTAAATAAAGAAATTCAAAGCAAAAGAGAAGTGAGCTTGATAACAGGATCTTTCGGTCAAGGGATTATAATTACTCCGATTCAATTAATTAGATCTTATTGTGCTCTGGCTAATGGAGGCAAACTAATTACCCCTTATTTAGTAGAAAAAATAATAGATGCTGACAATAATATTATTTACCCTCAAGATAAGAACAAAGAGATAGAGGTAATTTCTAAGGATACTTCTTCAAAAATAACCTCAATGTTAGTTAGTGTGGTTGAAAATGGTTTTGGTAGAGCAGCTCAAGTCCCTGGCTATTTCATTGCAGGTAAAACAGGAACAGCTCAAGTTTCTTATGGCTCTTTAGGGATTAATAAGTCAGGCTACTCAGATCAAACAATTCAGTCTTTTATTGGGTACGCTCCTGCTTTTAACCCTCGATTCCTTATTCTTGTTAAACTAGATAATCCATCAACAAAAACGGCCGAATATTCTGCTATTCCTATTTTTAAAGAATTAACAGAATATATTCTTTATTTATATCAAGTTCCTTTTGATTATGACATATCAAACTAATTTTATTGCGAAAATTAAATTCTTCTTTTCAAGAAAACCAGTAATTATAATTATTGGAGAAAATAAAGAATTAGTAAAAAATAAAAGTTTAAAAACCTTAAAAAGATTTTTTCAATTAAAAAAGGACTTTTTAATTTTTACTGCTGATTATAATAATATTAAAAGCCTTAATTTCTTTGTACAGAAATCAAAACGCCCAATTGTAATTTTTACTGAAATGAAAGCAATTAAAAAAGAGATCTCCTTCTTCTCCGAAAATCTCCCAAAGAAAACAAATCTAATTTTAAATATTGATAATCATATTACTGAGCGGATTGAAAAAATAGCCGAGTTAAGGGCTCAAAAATATGGTTTTAATCAGAAGGGAGATTTAACCGCCTTAAAAAATGAAAATAGTTTTAAGATAAATTATAAGGGCAGTATTGTTCCTCTCTGGATTAAAACAAGAAAGAAGAAAAAAATATATACTATCTTGGCTACTATTGCAATAGGATTGAGTTTAGGGTTAAATTTAGTAGAAATATCTCAAGCATTTAAAAAAAATAAAATTTAGATATAATAGAGGGTATTAGTGGCCCCATCGTCTAGTGGTCAGGACACAAGATTCTCAATCTTGCAACCCGGGTTCGACTCCCGGTGGGGTCACAAAATTAAATGTTTTTTAAATCGAAAATATGAAGAAAAAAATAAAAGATACCGTTTTACCTATTTCAGTGTTAACAGGGATGATTATCGGGGTAGGGATTTTTTCTCTTCCTTATGTTACTCTCCAGGTTGGGTTCCCTGTAATTTTATTATACTTTTTAATTTTAGGAACTATTATTACAATAGTTCATTTAATTTTTGGGTTTGTCTGTTTAAATACTCCTGATTTTAAAAGAATGCCAGGTTTTTCTGAATTCCACTTAGGAAGGTGGGGGAAAAGAATTTCCTTGTTCTTTTCGGTTTTTGGTGGTTTAGGGGGTCTATTAATTTATTTAATTATTGGAGGCTCTTTTTTAAAAAACCTTTTTTCTCCTTTTTTGGGAGGAAGTCTTTTCTTTTACACTCTCCTTTATTGTCTTTTTGGATCATTCTTTATCTTCCATGGAATGAAGAAAATATCTCAATTAAGCTTTTGGGCTCTAGGTTTTTTGTTTCTAGTTTTAATCGGAATGTTTAGAAACTTCTATGAATTTATTGAAATAGAAAATCTTTTTTTAGGTTCTATTGAGAATGTTGGAGACTTTTTTATTCCCTATGGGGCGGTCCTTTATTCTTTATGGGGGGCTACTTTAATTCCAGGAGTTGAAGAAATGTTAAAGAGAAAAAAGCATTTAATTTCAGAAATACTTGTTGCCTCTTCTTTTCTTCCAATTGTTGTTTATTTATTCTTTATTTACCTTGTTTTAGGATTAACAGGTCCAAATACTAGTCAAACAGCTTTAGTCGGCTTAGAAGGCCATATAGGGGCCAATATAGTGAATTTAGCCCTTATTTTAGGGCTTCTTACAACCTTTACTTCTTACATTTCCTCGGGTTTGGTTTTAAAAGATATCTTTATTTTTGATTTAAAAATTAAAAAAGACTTATCTTGGTTAGTTATTTCCTTTGTACCCTTAGCCTTCTTTTTAATAGGGGCAGATAATTTTATTCAAATGGTTAATATTGTTGGAGGTATTGGTTTTGGTTGTGATGGTATTTTAATTTTGTTAATGTATAAAAAGATAAAAGAAAAAAAGAAAGAAAAGGTTCCATCTTGGCTTATTATTTTATTTCTTATTTTCGGAGGGGGACTGGTTTATGAATTAATTAATTTTTTCTTCTAAAATGAATATTTTTTATTTCTTATTATTAACAGTTTCCTGCTTAGGATTAAGTTATTCTGGAAATTGGACAGTTAAATCATTAATTGAAATAGCTCGTTTTTTAGAATGGAGAAGCTTTATTGTGTCCTCTGTTTTAATGGGGTTTGCAACTGCTTTGCCTGAAATTTTTATTGGAATAACTTCGGCATTTCATAACGAACCTGAAATTGTTTTAGGGGTGGTTATTGGTGAGAACATTATTGTTTTAACAATTATTATTAGTGTTGTTGCTCTTTTAACCAATGAGGTTAAATTAAAAACCAATATTCAGAAGTCAATTTTTTATGCAATTCTTTGTAGCTTGTTGCCTTTTATTCTTTTAAGAGATGGTAGAATTTCTAGAACTGATGGATTAATACTAATTATTGCCTTCCTCTTTTATTTCTCTGAATTAATTTCTCAACAAAAAGATTTTGGTAAAGTTTTTAACGGAAAAGAAAATAATTGGCACAACTTTAAATTATTTTTACCTAATATTTTAATATTTATTGTAAGCATTATCGGTCTCTTATTAAGTGCTCAAGGAATTATTTTTTCAACCTTGAAAATAGCCAAAATATTCAATGTTCCAACAACAATGATTACTATATTTATGGTAGCAATAGGAACATCCTTGCCCGAAATTACTTTTGGCATAAAATCAGTAGAATTAAAAAAGAAAGATATGATTATTGGGAAAATAATAGGATCAACAGTTACCAGATCAACCTTAGCCTTAGGGGTTACTGCTTTATTTTCTCCTATTGTTATAACCAACTTTGAATCTTATTTTAACGGAATTACCTTTATTTTAATTACTTATTTTTTCTTTTTAGTTTTTGCTCGTACTGATCATAAAATTACCAAAACAGAAGCTTCTCTTTTAATCATTATTTATCTCTCCTTTGTTTTAACAGAAATTGGTTATTTGGATATTGGTAATATTCCTTTCTTTCCTATACAATAAATTTAATGATTAACTCAATCGCCCCATTAACGTTCTTTTCTTTAGTAGGGATTATTATTATCTTTGTTTTTTTCTTTAAAAAACAAAAAGATAAAGAACAAGACAATCTTGTCAGAGACCTAGAAAGAAGGTTAACTGATTTAATGATTAGTCAAACAAGAGAAATTAGAGATAGTCAGGTTGAATCTTCAAGAAGCTTAAATAGACAAATAGAAACATTTAATAAGGAAACAACTGAAATCAGAGAAGGTTTAAAACAAATTCAAGGAAAGGTTCAAGAAGTTTCTTCCTTCCAAGAAATATTTAAATCCCCTAAATTAAGAGGGCAGTGGGGAGAAGCCTCTTTAGAATATGTCATGTCTCAATATTTCCCTTCTGATCTTTGGGAGAAACAACATCTTTTCTCTTCTGGAAAAATGGTGGATATTGTTTTAAATTTACCTAATAAGAAAATATTACCTATTGATTCTAAATTTTCTTCTGATAATTTTGAAAGAATGATTGAGGGTGAAGAAAGGAAAAAGTTTAAGAAGGAGTTTTTAAAAGACATTAAAACAAGGATAGGTGAAATAGCCTCTAAATATATTGTTCCTTCTGAAAATACAACCGATTTTGCTTTAATGTATATCCCGGCCGAGGCCATTTATTATGAAATTATTTTTGGATTAAAAGAAAAGAATATTGGAGATTATGCTTGGAAAAAGAAGGTTGTTTTAACTTCCCCCAACACTCTTTATTTAACTCTCAAAACCATTATTCACTGGTTTAAAGATACTCAAATATCAGAACAAACTCAGGAAATACTAAAACGATTAAATAAGATTAATCAAGATGCCAATAAGATTGCAGTTAATTTTCGTAAGCTAGGCAAACACCTTCAAAATGCTACTTCTTCCTATAAAAAATCAAAGAAAAGATTAAAATTATTTTCAAGCAAGGTTGACAAATTACTTGAAATAAAAGAGAATAAGAAATTGAAAAAATAATATGTTAGCAATAATTAAGACAGGAGGGAAACAATATTTAGTTTCTCCCGGAGACAAAATAAAAATAGAGAAAGTAGAAAAAAAAGAGGACGATTCTATCGTTTTCGATGAGGTTTTATTAATTCAAAAAAAGAAAAAGGTGGAAGTTGGCGACCCCTTAGTAAAGGCTAAAGTTAAGGGTAAGGTTCTAGAGCAGGGCAAAGACAAAAAAGTAATTGTTCACAAGTATACTCCCAGCAAAAGAACTAGCGTAAAAAAAGGGCATCGTCAAAGATATACCCTTGTCGAAATAAAAAGCATTGAGTAAATATTAAAAACAGCTTGAGAGGCTGTTTTTTAGTTTCTTCCTTTAAAAGCACTAAGGAGAGTTTCTTCATCGGCATACTCTAACTCTCCTCCAGCTGGCAATCCTTTAGCCAGCTTAGTTATTTTTCTTTTAAAAGGTTTTAATTCTTTTTCTAAATAAGTTATTGTCGCCTTGCCTTCAGTGGTAGGATTAAGAGCAATAATAATTTCCTTAATCTCAGAATTATCTTTAATCTTCTTTTTTAATTCTTTATCTCTAATTCTCTTCTTTTTTTTATTAAAACTAGAAAGGGTTCCACCAATAATGAAATATAAGCCCTTATACCGACCCATTCTTTCAATAGACAAAAGATCAGGTTCTTTTTCAACGACACAAAGAACTTTTTGATTTCTCTTAGAATCAGAACAAATATTACATAGTTCTTTATCTTTCTCAGGTTCAAAAAAATTAAAACAAGAAGGACATTGCTTAACCTTCTGTAAATCGGAAAGGGCTTGAATTAAATCTTGGGTTTCTTTTTTAGGTTTTTTTAAAAGAAAAAAAATTAAACGAGCAGCGGTTCTTTCTCCAATAGTTGGAAATTGAGAAAGCAACTCAATAAGTTTTTGAACGCTACGAGGATAACTCATTTAATTTCTTGTTCTGGATTAATGTTTTTAAAGGTCACTCTTTTTTCATCAAAGAAAAGCTCTACTTTACCAACCGGACCATTGCGGTGTTTACCAATAATGATATCGGCAATATTTGGTTTTTTAGGTTTTTTACCATATTTCTTTTTGTAAAAATCATCTCGATAAATAAATAAAACAACATCAGCATCTTGTTCAATGCTTCCGCTTTGTCTTAAATCAGAAAGTTTTGGAATATGAGGAGATCTTTGTTCAACCGCTCTAGATAATTGAGACAAAACTAAAACAGGAATATTTAATTCTCGAGCCAACCCTTTAAGAGCTCTAGAATTTTCAGAAACTTGTTGAACGGGATTAGCTTGAGGATTAAGAGGTTCTACTAGTTGTAGATAGTCAACAACAATTAACCCTAACCCTTTTTCTGTTTGTAAACGACGAGCCATTGATTTCATTTGAAGAATAGTGGTGGAAAAAGTGTCATCAATATAAATAGGCGCATTAGATAAAATACCTAAAGCTTGTTGAATTTTGGTAAAATCATTATCAGCCCCCTTATTAGAAAGAGTTCCTGTTCTTAATTTCCACAAATCAACCCCTGAAACCCCTGAAATTAATCTGTCAATAATTTGGGCCTTAGACATCTCTAGAGAAAAAATACCAACTGGAGTCTTTGCTCTTAAAGCAGCATTAAGGGCAAAATTAAGGCCTAAAGCACTTTTTCCCATAGAAGGCCTAGCAGCCAAAATAATTAAATCTGATTTTTGTAGACCAGCTAAAAGATTATCTAAGCCATGAAACCCTGTACTAATTCCTCTAAGACCAGATTCTTCTTTGGATAAACTGTCCAATCTTTCAAAAGCCTCTTCTAGTTTATCTTTAACTGCAACAAAATTCCTGGTTAAATTTCTTTGAGCAATACTAAATATTCTTTTTTCAGCTTCGTCTAAAAGGTTATCAATATCTTTAACTTCATCATAGCCAAGAGAAGCTATCTCATGAGAAGCGCTAATTAAATCTCTTAAAACTCTTTTATGATAAACCTTCTTAGCATAATTTAGGGCATGGCTAGGAGTAGGAACCGAATTAGATAGTTCAGTTAAATAGCTACTTCCACCGATGTTTTCTAATTGCTTTTTTTCTTCTAGCCTATTAGAAACAGATAAAACGTCTATTGGTTCATTGCGTTCAAACAAATCAAAACAGGCCTGATAAATATTTTGATGTTTCTTTTTATAAAAATCTTCAGTACTCAAAAAATCAACAACTTTTGTAATGGCTTTTTTGTCAATCATCAAAGAACCTAAAATACCTTTTTCTGCCTCAATAGATTGGGGGGGCAAATTGTTAATTTTTTTATTCATAGTTTAAATTTAACATAGGGGCATTCCATTGGCAAGACGGTTCTTCTTTGTTAAAATTCAATATTATGAAAAAAATAGGCATTGTTTCTTTTCATACTTTTTTCCAACCAGGAGGAGTGAAAAGACATATTTTAGGATTAAAAAAAGAATTTCAAAAAAAAGGAATTGAAACAAAAATTATTGTTCCTAAAAGAAATAAAAATGAGAGCTATGAAAATGATATTATTCTTTTGGGCACATCCTTCCCAATAGACTTTAATGGCAGTCAGGCTGATTTTAATATTAATTTTAATTTAGTGGCCTTAGAAAAAATATTAAAAAAGGAGAATTTTGATATTCTTCATTTTCATAATTTTGGATTCCCTTCTATTCTACAAATCCTATTAAGCCCTTCTAATAAGAGCGTTCTCAATATTTTAACCTTTCATGCCAATTTAACCGGTAATCCTTTTGTTAAAAAATTCCCAACTTTAATTTCAACTATTAATAAAATATGTAATTGGAAAATAGATGGAGTAATAGGAGTTTCTCCTTTGGTTCTTGATTATTTTAAAGATTTTAAAAAAACAAAAAAAGTAATTCCTAATGGAACAGACTTAGAAGTCTTTAATCCTTCTGTTCCAGAAATTAAAAAATTTAAAGATGATAAAATTAATCTTCTTTTCGTTGGCAGAATCGAAAAAAGAAAAGGCTTGATTTATTTGTTAAGAGCCTATAAAAGATTAACCTCTAAATATTCAAACCTAAGATTGATTATTGTAGGGGAGGGGCCTCTAGAAAAAGAGTGTAAGAATTATGTTGCTAAAAACCAATTAAAAAATATTGTTTTTGAGGGTCAGGTTAGTGAAGGAGTTGCCCCCTATTATAAGACGGCTGATATTTATATTAGTCCAGCAGTTTTCGGAGAAAGCTTCGGAATAGTCTTATTAGAAGCTATGGCCTGTGGAACTCCTCTAGTTGCTTTTGATAATAGGGGATACAGGGGGGTTTTAAAAGGAAAATTCTCAGAAAGGTTTTTAGCTAAAAATAAGAATGTAGGAGATTTAGTCTTCCAAATAGAAAAATTAATAAAAAACCCTTCTTTAAGAAAGAGGGCGGGAGAAAAGGGATTAGAAGAAGTTCAACAATATTCTTGGACAAAAGTGGCTGATCAAGTATTAAATTTCTATAAAGAATGCCAAAAGAAAAAATAATTAATCTTTTTTTATAGCTGTTCCTTTTTCAGAATCTTCAATTTGATATCCTAATTTTTCTATTTTTTTTCTAATTTTATCAGCCTGATCCCATTTCTTTTGTTCTCTATATTTGTTTCTCTTTGTAATTAAATCTTTAACTTCTGAAGAAATTTTAATTTTTTTTATTTCTTTAAGTCTTAAACCAAAAACTCTATCAAAATCTAACAATAAATTATGCTTTTCATAATTAGATATTTGAGCATCTTTAACAATTTTCCAAGCCAAAGCTAAAGCTTGAGGCATATTTAAGTCATCATTAATAAGTAGTTTAAATTCTTTTAAATATTTATTAAATTGATTACTTTTTGTTTCTTTTTTGTCTTTTTTAAATTCTCTTACTTTTTCTCTTAATTTGTCGAGAGCACTTTGAGAGGCTTTCAAAGATTCGACAGAGAAAGACAATTGGGAACGATAATGTGCCCCTAAACATAAATAGCGATAGGCAAGAGGTTCAAATCCCTTCTTTTTTAAACCCTCTAAAGTCATAATATTATTCTTAGATTTAGACATTTTTTCATTTTTAAAAACTAAGAATTCTCCATGTAGCCAAAATTTGACTATTGGTTTTCCAACAAAAGCAATGTTTTGAGCTCTCTCATTGGTGTGATGAACAGGAATATGGTCAATACCTCCACAATGAATATCAATTTCTTTCCCCAAACGTTTAATGCTCATAGCTGAACATTCAATGTGCCAACCAGGGAACCCTTTGCCCCAAGGAGAGTTCCAGTTCATAATGTGATTTTTATGCTCTCTTTTAGCTTTAATCCATAGAGCAAAGTCAGTTGGATTCTTCTTGTCTTCTTTTTTATCTACTCTAGCCCCTTCTTTTAAATTTTTAATGTCCAATCTAGCCAACCTTCCATAATCTTTAATTTTTAAAGTATCAAAATAGACGGCTTGATCTGTTTCATAGGCATAACCATTATCAAAGATTTTTTTAATCATATTAATTTGTTCTTGAATATTTTCTGTAGCTTTAAGCCAATGATCTGGTTCTTTAATATTTAATTCTTTTAAATCGTTTCTAAATGCTTTTGTATAATAGTCAGCTATTTCGAGAATAGATTCTTCATTTAATTCTTTTCCTTCTCTTTTTAAAGCTTTAATCATTTTATCTTCTCCATCATCTTCGTCTGATGTTAAATGACCAATATCAGTAATATTCATGACGTGTTCAACTTCAAAATCATTATATTTTAAAATTCTTTTAAGGATGTCTTCAAAAATGTAGGTTCTTAAATTTCCAATATGAGCGAACCAATAAACAGTTGGTCCACAAGTATAAAGACTGACCTTTTCCTTTAAAGGCTTAAATATTTCTTTTTTTCTAGTAAGTGTATTATAGAGCTTTAACATGCAAACATTATATCATTTAAGCTTAATAAAAAGAAGCTACTTTGCTTTTTATTTTTTTTAAAAGCTCCGTAGCTTTATTAGGCTGAACAGTATATGATCCCGAATATTACTATTAGGGATACAATTATTTCTATTATGATTTTTTTCACCTCTCGCTATTGTTTAAAATAGCTACCTTTATTATAGTACAAAATATTTTTTACGCAAGGGCTAGATTTTATTTTTTCAAAAAACAATGATAAGATACGAAATATGAAAAAAAATGATATCATTCTTGCCTTGTTAGCAGGAATAGGGGTTTCAGGTTTAGTTTATGGCTTTATTCAAAACTCTGAAATGGAAATTGTTTTTGGAATGGAAACTAAATTACTCGGCTACATCTTAATGGCAGTCTTGCCTTTTGTTTCTATTCTTGGTCTTTATACTTGTTATTTAATCGGAAAGAAATTTATTTTTGTTTTTCAAGCAGGAAAATTTGCTTTAATTGGGGTTTTAACAACCTTGTTCGATTTAGGAGTAATGAATTTTTTAATTTTTCTTTTTCAACAAACAGCTGGTTGGGCTTATAGTCTAATTAAAGGTTTTTCTTTTATTGCTGCCACTATTGC
>CAZJSP010000007.1:22065-22396 GCA_964548875.1 uncultured Candidatus Saccharibacteria bacterium
TTTTGAACAAGAAGACAGATCAGAAATAGTTAAAGAATTTACTCAGTTTTTTATTGTTACGGTTCTTGGATTCGCTATTAACGTTGGTTCCGCTTCCTTTGTTGTTAATGTTTGGGGTCCTCAATTTGGTTTAAATGAAACAATTTGGGCCAATGTCGGTGGAATCGCAGCTGCAATAGCTGGTTCTGTTTGGAATTTTTCAAGTTATAAATTTATTGTTTTTAAAAAATAATGTCTTTAGTTCTATATCGAAAATATCGTCCTCAAAAATTTAAGGATTTTATTGGACAAAAACCTTTCTTATACGAAGTTGGGAAAAAACAGGCAGTAG
>CAZJSP010000008.1:0-21692 GCA_964548875.1 uncultured Candidatus Saccharibacteria bacterium
AAACTATTTTAGTAATGATTTTTGAAAAATAAACGCGAGGAATGAAAAATCGCCTTACTTCCCTATTATATTGTAGAATATTTGGAAAGTTTTTCAATAAAATATCAGCTGCTACTAAGCCCCAAATAACCCCTCCCCCACTCCAAGGCTTTATTAATCCGGCTGCATCACCACATAATGCAATTTTTGATGAGGAAGAAGTTTGAAATCCTTCTGGAATAAAAGCAGAGACAACTCTTTCAATTTGAATTTTGTTTTTCTGTAGAAAATTATTAAATATCGCCTGAGCTTTTTCAGGTTTTTCCATAATCCCATATTCAACTTCTTCTCCTCTAGGAATTCTCCAAATAAAGCCATTTTTAGTCGGCCAGACTTCAACAAAATCAGACGAATCTTTTTTATTAACAAAACCTTGAACCCCTAAACGATAATCAGGCCTCTTTATCCCCAAAGAATCTCTAATCTGAGAATTAGGACCATCGCAACCAATAACCCTGTCATATCCTTGAGGAATGTGGTTAATTCTCTTATTTAAAATAATTTTAGCCTTGTTCCCAATTAAATCTGCTACCAATCTATCAAGTTGAAAATGCTCTATAACTAAAAAATTATTCGAAAAATCTAAACGAATAGTTTTTTTAGGAAAATACAAAAAAGCATGACTAATTTTATTTTGAATTAGTTTCTTGCTCTCAGGAATAAAACTCAATATTCTGTGAGAAAAAAGGCCAGAGCAAGCGTGTTTACCAATTTCTCCTTTTTGCTCAAAAACAGTAACTCTATGCCCTTTTTTGGATAATTTATAGGCTAGATAAAGACCGTTTATTCCTGCACCAACAATAGCCACCTTCCGCTTCTTCATAATATTCTATTCTGATTGGTTCTTTTTTCCTTTGTTCTGCAACAATAAACCCAATTGCAAAAGAAAGTAAAGAAATCAAAAAAACACCTATGAATAATACTATTTCTGATTGATATCTTTTTAAAAAAGGTATCATTTAGTCATACAAGACTTAATAAAAGACTGAAACAAAGGGTGAGGTTTTAAAGGCCGAGATTGGAATTCAGGATGGAATTGAACTCCAACAAAGAACGGATGATCTTTCAATTCAACTATTTCAACCAGATTTCTTTTTGGATTAAATCCTGAAAAAACCATTCCTTTCTTTTTAAAAATATCAAGATAGTTGTTATTAAACTCATATCTATGACGATGCCTTTCTGAAATATTAGTTTTCTTATAAGCTTCAAAAGCTTTTGTTTTCTTTTTAATCTTACACTTATAAGCTCCCAACCTCATCGTTCCTCCATAGTTGTTGTTTTCAATTAATTTCTTTTGATCAAGCATCATATCAATAATCGGATCCTGAGTCTTAATATTCATTTCAGTAGAATGAGCATCTTTTAAGCCACAAATATTTCTAGCAAATTCTATAACTGCTAACTGCATTCCTAAACACAAACCAAAATAAGGAATTTTGTTTTCTCTGCAAAATTGAATTGCTTTTATTTTCCCTTCGACTCCTCTTGATCCAAAGCCACCTGGGACAATAACCCCATCAAGCTTTTTAATTTCTTGTAGGTTTCGAGGATTCTTTTCATACTTTTCAGCAGAGAGCCAACTAATTTCAGACTCCCTATCAAAAGACCAAGCTGCATGTTTAATTGCTTCAATAACGGAGATATAAGAATCGCTTAAAACAAAATCTCCTGTTTTAAAGTATTTTCCAATTATGCCAATTTTTACTTTATCTTTTGGTTTTTTAATAGTTTTAACTAGTTTTTTCCATTTAGATATTTTTGTTTTTGCTTTTTTAAGGCCAAAATCTTGAATAATTTTATTCCCAAAATTCTCTTTTTCAAAACTCAATAAAACTTCATAAATAGAATTTACATCAGGAGCAGCGACAATATGGTCTTTTTTTGTATTACAAAAAATAGATATTTTTTTCTTTCTTGGCAAGTCTAAAGGCGCTCTAGCCCTCGCAACAATAAAATCAGCTTGAATTCCTGTTTCATTTAAAAGCTTAGAAGCTGTTTGAGTTGGCTTAGTTTTCATTTCTCCAATATGACTTGGAATTGGCAAATAAGAAACTAAAATAAATCTTACATCATTAGGGTTTTTTAATTTCATCATTCTAGCCGCCTCTAAAAAAACTAAACCCTGATACTCGCCAATCGTTCCACCAACTTCAACAACAGTAAAATCAGCCTTATTAATTTTTGTAGCATTTTGAATAATAGAAATAACCTCATTAGGAATATCAGGAATAACCTCTACACATTTACCCTTATAAAAAAGATTTCTTTCTTTGTTAATAACTGCCTGATAAACCTTACCAGTGGTAATGTAGTTATCACGAGTTAAGTTTTCCTCCAAAAATCTTTCATAGTTCCCTATGTCTTGATCACATTCTGTTCCATCATTCATAACAAAAACCTCTCCATGTTCAATGGGGTTCATAGTCCCTGCATCAACATTAACATAAGGATCAACCTTAATCGCAGTAACCTTGAACCCTTTTAGTTTCAAAGTTCTCGCAACTGAAGCCGTAGTGATCCCTTTTCCTACTCCCGACATAACTCCTCCAATAACAAAAATAAACTTAGGTTTCATAAAAGAGTAAATTACTTTTCTTTTTTAATGTTAACTACTATTTTAGCTTTTAAATTATTTTTAAATTTAATTTCAATAGGAAATTCTCCTAATGATTTAATAGGTTTGTCTAATTTAATCTGATCTTCTTGAATATTAAAATCTTCTTTTTGAAGAGCTTCAGCAATTTTTTTACTAGTGACAGCCTCAAACAACTGCCCCTCCTCCCCAGTCTTATAGTTTAATTCAAATTTCTTCCCCTCTAATTTCTCAACCATCTTTTTCGTTAGTGCTAATTCTTGCTTGATTTTTTCTTTCTCCGTCTTTTTAATTTCTTCTACTTTTTTAATATCAGAAGAAGTGGCCCTTTTAGCCAAACCGTTTGGAATTAAAAAGTTCCTGGCATAACCATTTTTAACCTCTTGAATTTCATTTCTTTTTGCTACCCCAGCAACATCTTTGATAAAAATCACTTTCATAATAAGTTAGTGTACTATAATTTTTTTATCTCTTCAATGGCTCTATCAAGTTGAGAATCTTCGTCATTAAGAAAATCCTCTTCAGTATACTCAACTTCTATGTCGGGCTCTAAACCAAGATCTGTAATAAGTTGTCCACTAGGGGTTAGCCACTCAGCAATAGTAACCTTTAGGCTAGAACCTCCTGTTAAACCTTCTAATTGCTGGACAGAACCTTTTCCAAAAGATTTCTGACCAATTAACAAAACATCTCTGTTATCTTTTAAGGCGCCCGCTACAATTTCAGATGCTGAAGCTGAGCCCTGATCAATTAGAACCACTAATTCGTAATCTTTAAGCAGACTATTACCATGCGCCCTATACTCTTCCAAATCACCATTTCTCTTTTTTTCAATTAAAATAACATCTTCTTTCTCTAAAAACCAACTAGCTATTTCTTTTGATATTTCTAGGTATCCACCTGGATTACCCCTTACATCTAGAATAATTCTATCAGCTGGACTATCAATAATTTCAAGGGCGGCGTTTCTAAAATCATGAGCCGCTGTTTTACTAAAATGGTAGATTTGAATATAAGCAATATTATCATCAACGCTTTCCCAAGCTAAAGAAGGAATTTCTATAACATCTCTAGTAATACTAAAATCTTGAGTGTCTTCCCAGCCCTCTCTATAAACAGTAAGAACCACCTCTGTTCCTTTTACTCCTCTAATTAAATTAACCGCTTCCTCTATAGTAATGTCAACGGTCAAAGACCCATCAATTTGAACTATTATGTCTCCTGGTCTTAATCCAGCCTCTTTAGCCGGAGTCCCTTCTAAAGGAGCAATAACCTTAAGCTTATTATTCCGAATTCCTATCTCCATACCAACTCCCTCAAATGAGCCATCTACATCCTCTAAAAATGTTTTAGTTTGTTGGGGCGTTAAAAAAACAGTATAGGGATCACCCAACGAATCAGTTAATCCCTTAATAGACCCATAAATTAATTCTTGATCGTCAATTAAGTCTTTGTTAACAAAATTACTTTTTAACTTATCATAGGCTTCCCAAAAAAGAGAAAAGTCAATATCCTCAGGCGAACAAACCTTGCATTGCATAGACCCTCGTAAAGACCCAATTTGAAAAGCAATAAAAAAAACAAGGAGGAGGGTTAATAAGTTAAATTTTTTTCTAGTAAATTTCATAATAATAGTGCCCTCACCAGGACTCGAACCTGGAACCAATTGCTTAAAAGGCAACTGCTCTACCATTGAGCTATGAGGGCTCAATAATTAAAGATTTTCTTCTTTAAATTTCTTTAATAACTCTTTTTGTTTTTTTGTTAATTTTCGAGGAGTCTTAATTATCAATTGAACAAACAAGTCTCCCCTACCTCTCCCCCCAAAATGAGGAATTCCTTTCTTAGATATCTTTAAAATTCTACCTGATTGTAATCCTTGAGGAATTTTTAATAAAATCTTTTTACCATCTATGGTTTTAACTTTAATCTTATCTCCCAAGGCAGCCTGAGAAAAATTAATTTCTTTTGTTAGATACAAGTCATCTCCTTTTCTTTTAAAATCAGGATGTTCTTTAATAAAAAAAGAAATATACAAATCTCCAGCTTTACCTCCTTTAATCCCAGCTCCCCCCTTTCCTTTGATTTTAATAACTTGATTATTATCAACTCCAGCTGGAATAACAATATCAACCTTTTCCTCTCCTTCTATCCTACCTTTTCCCTTACAAACATTACAAGGCTTTTCTGGTCGATACCCCTCTCCATCACATTCTGGACAAACAGATGTTTCAGTGAATGTTCCTAAAATTGTTCTTTTAATTTTCTGAACTTTTCCAGTTCCTCGACAAGAAAAACATTCCTTTACTTCAGTGCCAGGTTCGCCTCCCACTCCAGAACATCGAGGACAAACAACCTTCTTCTTTAAAGGAATCTCCTTTTCCGTATCCTGTAAAATATCTTCCAAAGAAAGGCTAATTTTAATTTTCAAGTCTGATCCTTTTCTTATATCTCTTTCTTGAAAGGGCCCCCCTCTTCTTCCTCCAAAAATTTCATTTAATATTTCTCCCATGTCAAAATCTTCAAATCCTCCAAAGCCTATACCAGAACCTCCCCAGTTCCATTGGGTATTAAATCCTTGTCCTGGCCCAGCACCGTCAAAAGTTCTTCCGAAACTATCATATTGTTTTCTTTTCTTTTTATCAGAAAGAATCTGATAAGCCTCATTGATTTCTTTAAACCTCTCCTCATTTCCACCTCTATCAGGATGATGTTTACGAGCTAGCTTGTAATAAGCCTTTTTAATCTCTGAAGGAGAGGCTTTTTTAGAAACCCCCAGTATTTTATAATAATTTTTCATTAAAGCAATTAATTATTATTCTCTGAATCGTCTTCCTCATATTCAGCCTCCTCAGCTTGATCATCGTCTTTTTTACCATCTTCTTTTTTAACATTCTTATACATTTCAGCTCCTACTTTTTGAACAACCTGAGATAATTCTTCTGTCCTCTTTTTTATGTCTTCCATACTATCACCCTCATTTACTTTTTTCAATTCTTCCGCTTTAGATTCAATCTCTTTTTTGACGTCTTCCGAAATCTTGTCTTTAGAATCCTTTAAAGTTTTTTCAGCTAAATAAATTAAATTATTAGCTGTATTTTTTGCTTTAATTAGTTCTCTTTTCTTTTTATCTTCCTCGGCATACATTTCAGCTTCTTTTTTCATTTTTTCAATTTTATCATCAGACAAGCCAATTGACCCTTCAATCTTAATAGATTGAGATTTCCCACTAGCTTTATCCTTAGCTGTAACTGATAATATACCGCTAGCATCAATATCAAAGGTTACGTCTATCTGAGGAACTCCTCTTGGAGATGGAGGAATGCCAGATAAAACAAACCTTCCTAATGACCTATTGTCATCTGCCATTGGTCTTTCTCCTTGAAGAATATTAATTTCAACAGTCGTCTGATTGTCTGCCGCCGTAGAAAAGGTTTTAGTTTTAGAGGTAGGAATAGTTGTGTTCTTAGGCATCATAATAGTATTAACTTTTCCTAAAGTCTCCATCCCTAAAGAAAGAGGCAAAACGTCTAAAAGTAAAACACTCTTAGCATCTTCTTCTGAACCCCCCTCCTCTTTAACTCTTAAAATTTCTCCTTGTATAGCGGCTCCCATAGCAACTACTTGTTGAGGATTAATAGACTGATCTGGATCTTTACCAAATAAGTTTTTAACGGCCCCTCTAACAGCTGGAATTAAAGTTGTTCCTCCCACTAGAATTACGCTGTCTACTTCGTTAGGGTCTAAAGAAGAATCGTCACCTCCTTTCCTGTTTAGCTTTTCGAGAAGCTCTTCACTAATTTTAGTTTCTTTCAGGGTCTCCTTAACTCTATCTATTGATTTTTGAACCAAATCTCTAGTCAAATCGTTAAATTTAGAACGAGTAATCTTGTAATTTAAATGTTTTGGCCCGGCATCAGTAGAAGAAATAAACGGCAAATTAATTTCTGTCTCTAGGGCGGAAGAAAGCTCTATCTTAGCATTTTCAGCTGCTTCCTTAATTCTTTGTAGGGCTAAAGGGTCTTTTAATAAATCAACCCCCTCTTCTTTTTTAAACTTATCAGCTATCCAATTCATAATCGCCCGATCAAAATCATTACCTCCAAGATGAGGTTCACCTTCAGTTGCTAAAACCTCAACAACATCAGGAGAAATGTTCAAAACAGAAACATCAAATGTTCCTCCTCCAAAATCATAAACGACAATAGTTTCTTCTTTTTTACGACCAATTCCATATGCTAAAGCGGCAGCTGTTGGTTCATTAATTACTCTTAAGACTTTTAAGCCAGCAATATCCCCCGCCGTTTTAACAGCCTTTCTTTGAGAGTCATCAAAGTTAGCCGGACAAGTAATAACTGCTGATTTTATTTTTTCTCCTAATTTTGCTTCCGCATCCAATTTAAGCTTTTGCAAAATCATAGATGATATGGCAATCGGGCTCTTCCATTCATCGCCAAGCCTAACCTCTACCCCTCCATCTTTTCTTTCCCGTACTTCATAAGCAGCTCTTTTAATTTCATCTTGGACTTCTTTATCGGAAAACCTTCTCCCAATAAACCTTTTAACTGAATGAATGGTATTTTTCGGGTTAGTAATGGCTTGTCTTTTAGCTAAAATACCAATCAACCTTTCCTTGTTCTTTGGCAAAGCAACAACTGAAGGAGTTAAAATAGACCCCTCTCTGTTTTCTAAACATTTTGGTTCACCATCTTTCACGACGGCCATTTTTGATATTGCTGTTCCTAAATCTATACCTAATACTTTACTCATAATTTTAAATAAACAATCAATAAACAATTAATAATTGCTTACTGATTGCTTGTAATGTTAATTATTTCTTTGACCTTTTATTTTTAATTTTAATTTGAATCTTTTTGTTCTTGTTTTTTTCTTCTTTCATTCTAGGGATTAAAACCTTCAAAACTCCATCTTCGTAGCTAGCCTCAGCTTTATCTTCAATAACTTCTACCGGTAAAGGAATAATCCTCTTATAAGAACTAGAGCTAATCTCTCTTCTATAATAATCCTTTTCTTTTTCTTCTTTCTTTTCTTCTTTTTCTGCTTCAATTCTTAAGGCATTGTTTTCAACCTCGACCTTAATATTTTCTGGATTAATTCCAGGTAGTTCAATTTCTGCAACCACATTCTTTTTTGTTTTGTATATATCCATTTTAGGGGTTGTAGAAAAATTCTCTCCTAAAAGAGGTTCTTCATCAAACCATTTATCTATATCCCAAAATGGTCTCCATGGTATTAATGACATTTTACTTTTTTAAAATTAATTAATAATAATAACTTTTTAATTTTCGGTAACAAATCCTATTTGTTTTTTGGGAGTTTCGCTTTCTTCTATTCCTCCAAATTGATCTTCATATTTATTGGCACTAGCCTGTAAGGTATTAATTATTCTTTTTAGATGGTTCGGACTCACAATTATCCTTGAGCCCAATACTCCCTCCTGGCCTACCAAAGAGAAAAAGTCTAAAAAGAATTCTTCTTTTTTATGAGAAACTCTCATAAAATTAGAATAAAAACCCTTTAAGTCTTCGTTATTAGCCTTGATATTGATTTTTTGTTTTTTTTGTTTTTTCATTTTTATTTTACAACTTTTACTTTAGCTGGGCGTAAAAGTTTGTTTTTAATTTTATAACCTTTTTGAATTTCTTTTATTATAACGCCCGAATCAACTCCTTTCTTTTCAACACTTTCGACCACGTCATGCAATTCAGGATTAAACTTCTCATTTAAAGATTCGAAAGAAGAAACTCCTTCTGTCCTTAAAAAATCAAGCATTTTTTTTCGAATCTGAAATAATCCTTTTACATTTTCGTCTTTTTTTAATTTTTCTGGTATTTTTTCAATTGCCAAATCAAAACTATCAACAACAGGAAGAAACCTTAAAATCATACTCATCTTTACATATTCAGTTAAACTTTCCATTCTTTGAGATCCTTCTTTTTTGTAGTTTAGAAAGTCAGCTCTTTCTCTTTTCCAGCTATCAAGATATTGATCTTTAAGTTTACAACACTCTTCTAGTTCTTTTTTAAGATTTTTCTCTTTGTTTTTTTCTTTACTCATAATTTTTTAATCTAAAATTTCTAATATTGAATGGATTAAACTAATACTATTTTGATATTTCATCCTTTTAGGTCCAATGAGAGAAATAACCCCTTCTTTCTTTTTAGGGAAAAGACATTTCGTCACAATAATACTAAAATCGTCTGATTCTGTAAAAGGGTTTTCTTTACCAATATAAATTTTCATTTCCGTTTCTAAATCAAAGCTTTTTGCCTCTTCCTCAAAAGAACTAAGAAGACGAATAAACTGATCAGTAAAATTATCTTTTTTTGATTCTGGAGCCTTCAATACTTCTCCCCAACCTTCTTTCCAAAACAAATCTTCCCCCAAAAGATGAATGGTCGCTAAATTTAACGATTTGGCAGCTAAAAACTTAGACAGTCTATTAACAAAACCAATTAGATCTTTTCTTTCCTCCTCTATTATTTTTTTTAATTCCAAAGAAGCTTTTCTTTTTGATGTTTCTTTTTCTAATAAGGAGTTAACAAGAAATCTATAAGCCTTATCAGTAGGAACCCTTCCAGCCGAAATATGGGGCTGATCTAAAAAACCCATTTCACTTAATTTCTTCATTTCATTTCTAATCGTAGCAGAACAAGCTCCTAAACCATATTTCTCCTCAATCAATTGCGAGCTTACCGGCTTAACCGAATCAATATATTCAATCAAAACTCCCTTTAAAATTTCTTCTTGTCTTTTTGTTACCATCGTTAATAATTATAACAAAGTATTCTTAGCGGTCAAGAACAGAGAGTGCTAAAAAAATAATTTATTTAAGATTGAAAATATAGTAAAATAGCAACAATTATTAAAGTATAACTTTAAACAAAAATATGTTGCAAAAAAGAATTGATCTCCTCGCTATTTTCTTATTATTAATTACTTTTACTGTTGGTCTTTTAAGCTATAAACAAATAGCTCTTACAATGGATGAACTGTCTCATATTCCTGCTGGCTACTCTTATCTATCTCAACAGGATTTTAGGATAAATCCTGAGCACCCCCCTCTTATTAAAGATTTAGCTGCTTTCCCCCTTCTATTCCAAGATATTAATTTTCCGATTGATGATCCAGCCTGGACAGAAGGAGTAAATAACCAGTGGGTATTTGGGAATAAACTTCTTTTCAATTCAGGAAATGACGCCGACCAAATGATTTGTTGGGCCCGATTACCAATGCTTTTTGTTCTAGTTGGTCTTGGCTGGCTTATTTTCTGGTGGACTAAAAAAGAGTTTGGTCCAAAAACTGCCCTTATAACTATTTTCCTTTTTGCCCTTTCTCCAAACTTTATAGCTCATGGAAGACTTGTCACTACCGACATAGCGGCTGTTTTAGGCACAGTTTTAGCTACTTATTTTTGGTTAAAATTCTTAAAAAACCCATCCAAAAAGAACGTTATTTGTACTGGATTAGCTTTTGGTTTTTCAATAATGCTAAAGTTTTCACTAGCTTTATTGGTCCCCTTCTTTGGTATTATTACCCTTATTTATATTTTTTTAAAAAGAAGAAGTTTTTGGGAATACTTGGGCAAATCGATTTTGGTCGGATTAATAGGAATAATCTTTGTTGTCTGGCCTATCTACCAACTCCATGTCGTTAACTATCCAATAGCAAGACAGGTAGCCGATACTACAGAGGTGTTACAACCCACCCTCCTTAATCCTTTGGGAGAGTTTTTTATTTATATTGCTGGAATTCCAGTTTTAAGATCGGTTGGTCTTTATTTTTCCGGTTTGTTTATGGCCTCCCAAAGAACTGCCTTTGGAAACACAACCTACTTTCTAGGCCAAATGGCTAATTCAGCTTATCGAGCTTACTTTCCCATTGTCTATCTCTTAAAGGTACCTTTAGGCTTTCATGTTCTGACTTTAACCGCTCTAATTATTTATTTTTTTAAGAAATCAGAAAAAAAATTAAAACTTAAAGAAAAAATTATCTCAAATTTTACTGAATTCTCAATGGTAGTCTTTTTGGTTATTTATTGGCTTACTTCTGTTCTAGGCAATCTTAATCTAGGATTAAGACACTTATTGCCTATTTTCCCCTTTACCTATATTTTAGTTTCCCATATTCTGGTTAAGTTTTCAGAGACCTTAAACAAAAAAAACAAGAGGGGTTTCACTTTCTTTATTGCCCTCTGTCTTGCTTGGTATGCAGCATCTTCCCTTGGTAGCTATCCTCACTATATTCCTTATTTCAATGAAATCGTCGGAATAGATAACGGCCACAAATATGTAGTTGATTCAAATTATGATTGGGGGCAAGATTTAAAAAGGCTAGTTGATTGGGTAGAACAAAATAATATAGAAAAACTTAAAATAGATTATTTCGGAGGAGCAGACGTTGAATATTACTTGCCTGGCAAAACAGAAAGATTAGATCCTCGCCAGGGCCTTCAAAAAGGATATTTAGCTGTTTCGGCAACTTTCTTGCAAGGGGGTTTTGGAGAACCCGTTCCAGGATTTGAATACCAAGAGGGCTTTTATCGTTGGCTTGAAGATTACAAGCCAATAGCTAGAGCTGGAAAATCAATATTTATTTATTATATTGAATAATCATTTCTTCTGAATAGAAGCTGTATTTCCAAATCTTAAATCAATATAATCTAGCACCTTTCTATCTTCGGAAGAAAGGTGTTCTTTTATAACAGTTTGTAATTTAGTAAATTGCCAATCAGCACTTTCTATTGGGTTTAAGTAAATATCCCAACCCTCTTCAGTACAAACATGGGTTCTTTTATTAGAAATAATTAAAAAGTAGTCCATAGCAAAGTCTAAATTTCTATCTATTCGAGAGTAAAAATCTATTAAAAAAAATAATAAATCCTTATCAATAATTTTTTTACCAGTTACTAATTCTTTTTCTGAATCATTAAAAACAATTTTTAATAGAGGCTTTTCCTCTTTTGCTATTTCAAAAATAATGCCCTCTTCATCTATTAGATAACAATCTTCCGGACAAATTTGAGCCACCTCCTCTCTCTCTTCAACCACAACTATAATGCTGTTGGGTAGCTCTCTTTTAATTTGAACATTTTTAATAACAGGATATTGACCCAAAACCTCTTCTTCTATTAAATTAAATTTTAGTAGTAAAATATTATTATAAAAAGAAGAAAACCTATTTTCATTAATTATTTTTTCTACAGACAACCTGACTTCTTCTTTTGGGAATTTTTTAATTCCTTTAACTTCAATTGTTTCTAAATTAAAAAAACCTGAAAAAAAACAAAAATAAGTAAAAGAACCAATTAAGAAAGTAAATAACAAAAAAAACAAAAGGGTTTTAATTGTTTTATTTTTTCTTTTTTTAGATTTTCTTTTTCGCCGATATTTCATTATAATCCCCTTCTAATTTTTCTTGCTTTTTCAATAATATAAGAAAGCCAATAAGCTGGAGTGACAATAAGGTCTTTAGTCTTAACATATTTCTTGGCTTTTCCCCCAAAACCCATTTTAAATAGGGTTAGTCCAGCCCAAGGATGATTCTTATCATAATCATTATTGTCATCCATTGGAGCCGTTCCCCAAAAATTAAACTTATTACAACCTCTTTTCTGCGCTTCCTTAATTCCTTCCCACATTAAAAGATAAGAAGCGGGAACTTTAGGATATTTTAGAGAGGATGCTCCGTGATGATAAAACCCTGCGCCTTGCCAAAAAATAAAAACTCCTCCAGAAACTATTTCTTTATTATATTCGGCCAATAAAAAAGAGATTTGATTGTCTTTTTGGAAAGAATAAAATTGTTTTTTTAAATATTTAAAAGAAAAAGGAGTAAAATCGTGTCGATCTTTAGTAATTTGATAAAGACAGTTAAACTTCTTTAGTCCCTCAAGAGTAGTTATATTTAATATTTTCAGTTTTTTATTTCTATCTCCTTTTCTAATAAGATAACGAGTGGTTTTTCTCATATCCATCAGTAGGTTTTCTTGGCTAGAATTTAAATCTAACTCCCAGGTAATCTCAGGATGAACGTGTAAGGGGGCATTTTTAAATCCTAGTTCACTAAAAATGTTTTTGTTTTTTTCATTTCTATCCCACAAAGGAGCAATTTTTATACAAACATTTCTCTTTTTTCGAGCAATAACTTTTAATTCTTTTAAAAGAAAAAATAAGATATCTTTTTTTGAATGGCTTCCCTTTTTTATATTGGGCCCATGAGGAATAAAAAGAAAAGAGCCTCTTCTCGCCTTAATTTCCAATACTAATAGACTGGCAATCAATTCTTGACCGCTATAAACACCAAACCGGAAGACATTATTCCCTCTTTGAGCATTAAAGCTTCCCCAATTCCAAGACTGTAGAAATGTTTTATCTTCAACAGAAGAAAAAAAACCTTCCCATGTCTCCTTATTATTAATTTCTTTTAATTTAAAGTTCATTTTTTTAACAATAATTCTTTAATCTTTTCGTTAATCCTACCCTCTAAAAGAATAACATCTCCTTCTTTAATATATAGTTTTAATCTCTCAATAATATCTTGAGGGTTTTCAGAAAAAATTACATTTCTCATTCCCTTCTTATCAGCACCCTTCTTAATATCTTGGAATTTGTCTTTAGTTGTAATAATTGCCAGGTCACAAACCTCCCCTATCTTCTCCCCTATTCTTCTGTGATTTTGAGATGACGATTGGGCTAATTCAATCAGACAAGGCATAATAATTATCTTTTTCCCTTCCCACTTTTTTAAATAATCTAAATGAGCAATTACTCCACTAGGATTAGAAGAATAAGTTGAGTCAAGAATAAATGAATTTTTAATGCCTCGATCTTTTTTTATTGCCCCAACAATATTTTGAATTTTCTTACAAGCATCAACAATTTCATTAAAGCTCATCCCTATTTTTTTAGCGCAACAAATAGCCAATAAAAGGTTTTCAATGTTCTGTTTCCCTATCAGATTAAATTCAAAAGCAATCTGAGATTTACTATGGTTTATTTTAAAACCTATTCTATCTTTCTCCTCAATAATGGAGTCGGCATAAAAATCAGCTTCTTTGTTTTGAGTAGAACAATATAATATCTCCCGTAAATGAGAATTGTTTTTTTGAGTCTCTTTTCTTTTCCCCCAAATAATTTCATTATTTCCATTCAAAATTGCTGTTCCTCCTTTAGGCAAACTATTAACTATTTCATATTTGGCCTTAATAGTATTTTCAATTGACCCAAAAGTAGCTAAATGCTGTTCATTAATACCAGTTAGAATGCCAAATTGAGGTTGAGCAATATTAGTCAGTTTTTTAATTCCTCCCTTATTATAGGCTCCCATCTCAGCAATAAATATATCATGATCTTTATTCAGATTTTTTAAAATACACTGAGCTATCCCAATTTCTGAATTTTGATGCCCCCTAGTTTTTAAAACATTGAATTTTCGAGAAAGAATTTCATATAAGAATTCTTTAGTTGAGGTTTTTCCATAGCTCCCAGTAATTCCAATTACCAACAAGTCTTTAAATTTCCTCCTTTTTTCTTGAGCTTTTTTAATTTTCTTATTCCTTAAAAAAACTGTTAAAGGTTGGAACAACAGAACAATCAAAGAAACAACAAGAGGTGTTAATATATCAAACAATAGTAACCTCTTTAAAAAACTAGCATTATAAAAAGCAAAGACCCCATAGAACAAAACTCCAAAAAAAGAAACAAAAGACAAGAATAGTGTTTTAATGGTTAAAATTGGCCTTTTAATACCACCAAAAATTAAACCATGGAAAAGTTTAAGAGATTCAAGAAGATAAATTAATAAAAGGAAAAGAAAAACCGAAGAATAATAACTTTCTCCGAAATCAAGGAAAAGGCCAAATAGAAGAATTACTTTAATAACAATCAAAAAATTTAAAAAGAGTCTTTTCCCCTTAAAGGTCCTAAAATGATCAATAAGCCTACCAATATGATACTCTTTAAGTTGCCAAAAATAAACCCAGAATAAAACTAGTTTAATCTCTCTTAAAAGCCATAAAGAGAATAATAAAAGATAAAAAAACATTATTCTTTTAAAAAGCTTAAAATAAGATCGGTAACCTTTTCCGGACTTTTAAGATGGGGACTATGGGCTTCTTTAGGCAGAATTTCCAACTGGGAACCTTCTATCTTTTCCTCAAAAACCTTACCGTGGCTTAGAGGAACAACCTTATCTTTGGCTCCCCAAATAATTAACGTTCTTGCTTTAATTTTAGATAAATATCTAAAAAGATCTTCTTGAATAACCTTTTTCATAATTTCTTTCATCATAGCATTAGCTTTTCCATAATCAGTATTAGCAATAGTAAAATAAAACATTTCTTTAAACTCTTCTTTAATTTTAGAAATAAAAGTAATCCCAAAAATCAATTTAAAAAAACCGACGAAACAAAGAACTAGTCTTCTTTTAAGGCTAGGCTTAATTTTTAATCCTGCCGAATTACAAAGAATTAAAGATTGTACCTTTTCAGGATAATAATAGGCAAATTTAATCGCAACTCTTCCTCCAAAAGAATGACCCAACAAAGCAACCTTCTTTAATTTTTGACTTTCCATAAAGTCTAAAACCCACTGAGCATAACTTGAAACTCCCCAAACTTCACAAGGAGTTTTACTTTTTCCAAAACCAGGCAAATCAGGACAAAACACCTTAAAATCACGAGACAGCATTTCTTGAACTTTTTTCCAAGAATCTGAAGATCCTCCCCAGCCATGTAAAATTAAAATAGGCTGGCCTTCCCCTGAGACCTTAAAATAAACTTCCTGTTCCTGGATAATAATCTTTTTTTCTTCCATACAATTAATCAATTTTTTTAAAATTGAGATATTTTTGCAAAACTTTAGGAACTTTAATACTGCCGTCTTTTTGCTGATAATTCTCTATAATAGCAATTAAAGTTCTACCTAAAGCAAAAGCTGTTGCATCATTCATATGAACAAAATCTAAGTCCTCTCCCTTTCTAAATCTTGTATTAAGTCTTCTAGACTGATAATCAGTCATAAAATCAGCAGAATGAGTTTCCCGATATTTATTCTGTCCCGGGAACCAAGCCTCTAAATCAATTTGTCTAGCATTAGGTCCTCCCATGTCTCCAGTACAAACCAACATAACTCTATAAGGAATTTTTAAAGACTGCATTAGATATTCTTGAATAGTAACCAGAAATTCATGTTCTCGAAAAGAGTTTTCTGGTAAAGAAAAAGTTTCCATTTCAAGCTTATCAAATTGATGAACCCTAAATATACCTCTAGTATCTTTACCATAAGATCCAGCCTCTCTCCTGAAACTGGTTGAGAAACCAATATAGCGAATTGGAAATTCTTCTGCATTAATAATTTCATCCATATGCATTGATCCTAAAGTATGCTCAGCACTTCCAATTAAGTAAAGATCGTCTTTAGAAAAATGGTACCTTTCGTCTTTTGTCTCTGGACTTAGTCTAGCCATTTTAGTAAATACATCTGGCCTAATCATGACTGGAGGAAAAACAGGGGTGAATGTTCTATCTGAGTGTTTTTTACCAAAAAATTTAATAATTTTTTTAATTTTCTTTTGAGAAGTAAGAATATCAAAAACATAATTAATAAGAGCAACCTGTAAAAGGGTAATTTTCCCCTTTAAATAACCAAATCTTGCTCCAGACACCTTGGCAGCTCTCTCAATATCAATTATATCGAGTTCTTCACCAAGAGTAACATGGTCTTTAGGTTTAAAATCAAACTTAGTAGGCTCTCCCCACTTCTTTATTGTCTTGTTATCATCTTCGTCTTCACCAAAAGGAACCTCTTTTTGAGGAATATTGGGAACCTTCAACATTAAAACCTCTAAATTATTCTCTATCTTCTTCAATTCTGGCTCTATGGTTTTTATTTCTTCTTTAATTTCTCTCGCCTTTTCAATGTCTGATCTTCCAACCTTATTTTTTCTATAACGCAACTCCTCAACTTTCTGTAATAGTTCCCTTCTCTTTTCATCTAAATCTAAAATGTCTTGAACTCTTAAATCTACTTTCTTTTTATGACAAGCCTCTTGAACTTTTTTAGGATTTTTACGAATAAATTTAATATCTAACATTTTTATTTTTTAGGTTTCATTGTTGGAAATAAAATAACTTCTCTAAGAGAGTTTGAATCTGTTAACAGAGCAACTAGCCTATCTATTCCCATTCCAAAACCAGCTGCTGGAGGCATTCCATATTCAAGAGCTTTTAAAAATTCTTCATCCATCCTTTGAGCTTCGCTTACTCCTCTTCCAAATAATTTCTCCTGCTCTTTTAGTCTCTCTCTTTGCTCAACAGGATCATTTAGCTCAGAAAAAGCATTACAAATCTCCATTCCTCCAATTAAAAGCTGAAAATTGGCTAGTTTACTCTTATCATCTAAAGATTTAGCTAAAGGCTGAAAACCTATTGGATAATGAATTAAAAAGGTTGGCTGAATAATCTTTTCCCTAAAAGTTTTAAATATTTCATCAATAATTTGAGCTCTATGAGCATTCTTTTCAATGTCTAGACCCATTTCTTGAGCTTTTTTGAACAATAAGCTTCTATGAGCCTCTTCTAGATTAATACCTGTTTCTTTTCTAAATAATTGAAAAAATTCAACGCGAGGCCAAGGAGTTTTAAAGTTAATTTTCTCCCCCCGATACTCAATTTCTAGCTGACCAAAAACATTTTCAATGACAAACTCAAACATTTCTTCTGTTAGCTTCATCATCTGCTTGTAATCAGAATAAGCCCAATAAAACTCAAGCATTGTAAAATCAGGATTGTGGCTTCGATCCATTCCTTCATTTCTAAAGCATCTTCCAATTTCATAAATTTTTTCAAAGCCCCCTACTAAAAGTTTCTTAAGGGGAATTTCTAAAGAAATTCTTAAAAAAAGATCTAAATCTAGGCTGTTTAAATGAGTAACAAACGGTTTAGCCCTAGCCCCCCCATAAACACCCTGTAAAATCGGAGTTTCAACACCCAAAAAGCCCTTTTCTTCTAAAAAATTCCTAATTGCTCTAATAATAGCAAATCTTTTTTTAAATTTTTCCCTAACTTCAGAATTAAAGATCAAATCTAAATATCTTTTTCTATATCTCTCTTCTACTTCCTGAAGTCCTTGCCATTTCTCTGGTAAAGGTCTTAAGCTCTTAGTCAAAAATTTAAAATCTCTTACTTCAAGAGTTTTCTCTCCTCTTTTAGTCTTCATCAAAATTCCTCTTACCTCTACAAAATCACCAATATCAAAAGACTCCAAAAAGAAATCATAACTTTTTTTCCCTACTTTATTTCTGCCTAAAAAACATTGAATATCACCCGTTCCATCTTCAAGATTTAAAAAAGTAGCCCCTCCATGAATTCTTAAAAGGCGAATTCTTCCAACCAAAGCAACCTCTTTAGATTCTTTTTCAAAATTCGAAAACCGCTTTAGAGCTTCTTTAATTTCATGAGTTCTGCCGGTTGTTATCGGATAAGCAGAGAAGCCTGCCAATCGAATAGATTTAAGTTTTTTAAGCCTAATTTTCTTGATTTTATCTTCAGTATCCATGTTATTCATTTTATATTTTTTACTTATTTAGTCAAAGTACCAATCTAAAATATCCCGAGCAGCAGGTACAGAAACAGCCCTTATTCCTGAAACATCTTCAAACATAATCGTTAGAACTATTTGAGGGTCTTCGTAAGGAGCAAATACAGTCACCCAATTATTATAGAAGTCTTCTTTAGAAACTTGGGCAGTTCCTGTTTTAGCAGCTGAACTCACTGGCAAACCATTAAGGAGTGTAGCTGAAGCAAGAGGGCTATTCTTTCCCGTTACCGCCTGTCTCATCCCCTCTTGCACAACCTTTATATTTTCTTCGCTAAAAAAAGAATCTCTAATAATTTCAGGTTCAAAGTCTTCAACAATTTGAAGGGGGGTTGTTCCTTGAACTATCTTATCCACTATTCTTGGTCGGAACAATGTCCCTCCATTTGCAATAGCAGCGTAAGCATTAGCAATTTGAATCGGTAAAACCGAAAAGTCCCCTTGACCAATAGATAAGTGATAAGTATTTCCTCTTGTCCAATTATAATCAACAACAGGCAAAACACTTCTTCCTTCATTAGGCAAATCAATACCTGTTTTTTCTCCAAAACCAAATAACTTAAAATACTTATTAATATTATTAGACCCCAAACCATCGATTTTAAATTCCTCGTTCCCTCCCCCAATACTATAAAAATAAACATTGGATGATTGAGCAATTGCTTTTCTCATATCCGTCCAACCATGAATTTCCCAATCATGATAACGATAAATAATTTCCGGATCATAAAGGTGCTCAATTTCAATAAATTCTTGACAATTAAAAAAATAGTCTGGATCAACAACTTTTTCCTCCAAGGCCGCTAAAGCAATAAAGGGTTTAATGACAGATCCAGTTGCATATCCTCTCCCCCTAATCGCTCTATTAAAAAGAGGTGAAACTTCCTTATCATTTAAAATTTGATTAATTTCGCTTTCGCTAGACATAGAAAAAATATTGTTGTCGAAAGAAGGAATAGAAACTAGAGACAAAATACCTCCCGTTTGGGGATCTATAGCAACAGCTGCTGCCCTATTACCATCAATTGAGTTTAGATAAAAATTAAGAACTTCTTGAATTTTATATTGTAAATCAGCGTCTAGATAAAGAACTAGATCCTTTCCAGATTGAGGAAAAGTAATTATTTCTTCTGAAAAAATGTTTCCTAAGACATCTCTCTCAATCCTTTTTTGCCCCGGCACTCTTCTTAAATATTTTTCATAAAACTGTTCCAAGCCAGACCTACCAACATAATCAAAAAGAGAATAAAAGGAAGAATCTTCTTCCAGTTCTTCTTGATTAATCTTTGACATATAACCAATAACATGAGAATAGACTTGTCCATCTTTGTATTCTCTAAACAACCTCTCTTCTATAGCAAAACCGTCCAAGTCTTCTATTTTAGCTTTTAAGGTAATAAGGGGGCGATGTTCTAGTTTTTCAAAAATAATAATTGGAGATTGAGAACTATCATTGATTTTTTTTTCAATTTCTTCTTTTGAGATATCTAAAATAAGAGCAATTTCCTGTAAAATTAAATTTTTTTCTTCTTTTGATTCTGGAAGATCATTTTTTTCACAAACTAAATTAAAAATTGAAACATTTTTAACTAGCTGATTAAAATTACGATCATAAATAACTCCCCTCTCAGCATCTAAATTAGAAGAAATATATTTGTTAGCATGGGCTCCTTTTAAATACTCTTCTCCCTTAACTACTTGCAGTTGAAAAACCCTGATAAATAAAACAAAAATTACCGCTACAGAAAAGAAGAAAAAAGACTTAAAAACACTTTTTAAAAGAGGGGTTTCTATTTTTTTAGCTGAAGATCCCCATTTTTCTTTATTCTTTTGAGACAAGGAATCTAAAAGAACTTCATGAGGATCAATATTCTTTAAAAACTTATTTTTTTTAATAAAATATTTTTTCATCTTAAATTAAACTGAACATAGTCTTTAATAACAATTTTAATGAAAAAAGACGTTAGAAGAAATAAAAACAAATAATAACCAAATATTCCTACAGAAAAAATATCTAACAGAAAACCACTAATTAAAGAAAAATAAATTCCAAAAAAATTATCTCTACTTTCTAATAAATTAAGAAAAATAATAAAAATAAAAACTAGATTAGGGCAAAAATTAAAAAAATGAGTTAAAAAGCTTCTCTGTAACATAATTAAAAAATAAACAATAATAATTGAAATTAAATATTTCTTCATTTTAAAAATCTTCTTGTAAAATTATAAAGACATTATTCAGCTCCTGAAAACTATAAAAAGGGTTAATTTTAGCTTGCAAAAAAGAAGGTCTTTCTGAATTTTCAATTTCTTTTACTGTTCCAATTAATAAATTGTCTGGGAGACCCCCTCCTAGATTACTTGTAACAACCAAATCTCCCACCTCAATGCTTGATCCTTCAGGAATTAAATCAAAAAGATAATAAGAACTATTACTACCCTTTAAAATTCCATAAACGTTTTTATTGATAATAAAAGCATTTAAAATACTGTTTTCTGAATTTAACAATTGAACCTTGGATACCCCTTCATAAATTTGAAAAACTCGCCCAATTAAAACTTTTTCCCCATTAATAACAGGAAAATTAGTTTTAATACCGTCTTGGTCTCCCTTGTTAATTGTAATAACCGAGGAAGATTCTCTTCCAATAACCTGAGCAACTTCTAGACTAAAATCTTCTTCTTGCTTTAATTCAAGCATTTCTCTTAACTCCTTGTTTTCTTGTTGAAAAAATTCCAGTTCGGCATTTTTTCCTATCAATTGCCTATTTTCTTTTAAAAGCCATTCATTTTTTTCTTTCAATCTGGCTGACTGAAAAAACCCTTGAAAAAAATTAGCTAAAAAATCACCCTTTTTTGAAAAATAAACCTGAACAGGCTCAGAAAAAGAATAAAAAGAATTCTTTAAATAATGAGGAACAGACGTCGAATGGATAAAAATTAAGAAAAGAAAAAGAAAAACAAAAAAAATTAAACACTTCTTCTTTGAATAAGAAGAATTTTCAATAAAAAAATTAATATTCTTTTTAAATCTTTTGTTTTTTTTATTCCACATTACTTAATTATAGCTTAAAAAATCATATCTAACAAAAAATAAAAAACCTCCCAAATTATAAGCATTATAAGAGAGCGACCTACTTTCGCGGGCAACCCACTATCATCGGCCTTGAGAGATTTCACTTCCGAGTTCGAAATGGGATCGGGTGGAGCACTCTCAGTATGGCTCCCTTATAATACCTACAATCAAAGAAGGTTTAAATCACATGTTTCACAAAATTTTGGAGAATAAAAATTACGATTTATTAGTACTGCTCAGCTTAATAGATTACTCTACTTACACTTACAGCCTATCAACCTCATAATCTCTGAGGAATCTAGAGTTCTAATCTTGGGGCTGGCTTCGTGCTTAGATGCTTTCAGCACTTATCCATTCCTAACGTA
>CAZJSP010000009.1:0-18490 GCA_964548875.1 uncultured Candidatus Saccharibacteria bacterium
GAACCCACGACCCATGGCTTATGATGCCACT
The DNA here is from genome assembly GCA_964548875.1 of uncultured Candidatus Saccharibacteria bacterium. Lineage (GTDB taxonomy): Bacteria > Patescibacteriota > Minisyncoccia > Minisyncoccales > JANBVM01 > CAYSZX01. The sequence continues at coordinate 32 of CAZJSP010000009.1, forward strand.
GCTCTACCCCTGAGCTACACCGCCAAATAAAATAACTATAAAAAAATGTTGCGGTGCCTAGAATTGCACTAGGGCCTCCAGCTTATGAGACTGGCGAGGTACTACTCCTCCACACCGCGTTACAATGATATAACAATATAGCTTGATTTAAACTGAAAGTCAATTTATAGGGCACCTAAATTAACTAAGGCCGCCCGGTAAGATCTTATTGCCTGTTTTGCCTCTTCAAAGTCTAATCGATAAGTCGGATCATGAATAATATTAAAATATATTTTATGATATTTTTTCACTTCGTCAAGATTATCTAAAATATCAACGTTTAACCCTTCTAACCTTTCTCCCAAATCTTTACCCTTATAACTCATTATTCTTAAAACATTATCTAGTAAAGAGGCAGCCTCAACAATAGCTAGCTTCATTTCTGGTTCAGTTCTACCTTTAAAATGACTTTCTATTTCTTTCCACTTTTTTCTTGTTTTTGATAAACCATAATGCTTGTAAGTTAAAAATTCTTGAACATCATGAAGTATTAATTTATCCAACCAACTGGTTGTTGTTAAAGAAAAAATAATAAAGGCAACCATAGCAAGATTAACAATCAAAAACAATATTTTTGTCCATAAAAGCCATCCAGAGGATTCTGGATACATCAGAAACTCAACTATACTGTAAAAATCAAAATCGTACATATTAGTTTATTATATTATTTTTCCATAATTTCCGCTATATCCATAACTTTTTCATCCTCAAATGACTTCCCAATAATCTGAAGTCCAACTGGCAGTCCTTTTTTAACATTCCCGCAAGGAACAGAAATTGCACATAATCCGCCTAAATTAATAGAAACGGTAAAAATATCTGAAAGATACATCGAAATTGGATCATTCGTTTTTTCTCCTATTTTAAAGGCTGGGGTAGGAGTAGTGGGAGCCATAATAACATCAACGTCTTTAAGAACCCTTTTAAAATCTTTTTGAATTAATTTCCTAACCTTTTGAGCTCTTGAATAGTAGGCCTCATAGTACCCAGAAGACAAAGAAAAAGTTCCCATCATAATTCTTCTTTTTACTTCTTGCCCAAACCCTTGCCTTCTAGTTTCAAAATATAAGTCTTTTAAATTATCTCCTTTAGATAAGCCATATCTAACTCCATCATAACGAGCTAAATTAGCACTAGCCTCAGAAGCGGACAGAATATAATAGGCTGGAATTGCATATTGGGTATAGGGAAGACTAATCTCTTTAATCTCAGCTCCCAAATCTTCATATTTAGAAATGGCTTTTTTAATAATTCCTAAAACCTCTTGATCGACTTCTTTAACAAAATATTCTTTTGGTACCCCTATCTTTAATTTCTTAATGTTTCGAGAATCAAAACGAGAAATATTTTCAACTTTTTTACTAGTTGAATCTAAATTGTCTTTTCCTTGAATAGCATTAAAAACAATTCTGCAGTCTTCTACGTTTTTAGTAATAGGTCCTATCTGATCTAAAGAGGAAGAATAAGCTATTAATCCATATCTTGAAACTCTTCCATAAGTAGGTTTTAAACCAACCACTCCACAGAAAGAAGCAGGTTGTCTAATAGAGCCCCCTGTATCTGAACCTAAAGAAAATAATGAAAAATTAGCAGCGACTGAAGCAGCCGATCCTCCAGAAGAACCTCCTGGGACTCGACTTAAATCAACCGGATTTTTAGTCGGACCAAAACTAGAATTTTCAGTAGAAGAACCCATTGCAAACTCATCTAAATTGTTCTTCCCAAGAATTATAACCCCCTGGGCAAGAAGCTTTTTAATAGAACTTGCATTATAAGGAGCAACATAGTCTTTTAAAATCTTAGATCCGGCTGTACACTGCATCCCTTTAACCAGAATAATATCCTTAATCGAGGCAGGAATTCCTTCTAGTAAAGAAATCTCTTCTTTTCTATTAATTTTTTTATCTACTTCTTTAGCCCGATTAAGGGCCTGGTCCTTATAAACAGACAAAAAAGAATTAATCTTTTTGTCTTCCTTTTCTATTTTCTGAAAATAAGATTGAACAAGATCAACAGCCGAAAATTCTTTTTTAATTAATCCCTTATGTGCTTTTTTAATTGTTAAATTAGACAAGTTCATTAAAGGATTTTTTTAGTTTTGAAATAAGAGTCTTTTTTTTCAGGAACTAAGCCCATTATTTCTTTTATTTTTTCTTTTTCTGTTTGGCAAATAATATCTTTTCTCATTCTATTAACAACATCTAAGTCTGGACGAACATTTTCAACAGAAGAAATATCAACTTCCTTTAAGGCTTCAATGTAATCTAAGATAGAAGAAAAATCCTTCTGGATAGAAGATAGTTCTTTTTCATTTAGACCTAAGCGGGCAAGACTAGCAATATGTTTTGTTTCTTTTTTGCTTATCATTTTGGTGGTTCTAATTCGTCAACTTCTATTAAAACTTCTTGTAATTCGTCTAGATTTTCTAAAACAATTCCTGCTCCTCTTACCACTCCTGTCATTGGATCTTCAATTCCCTGAGTTGGAATTTTGGTTTCTTTTTGAATAAGAGCATCTAATTTTCTTAACAATGATCCTCCCCCAGCTAAAAAAATACCATTTTCCATAATATCAGCTAAAAGCTCAGGAGGGGTTTCCTCTATAGCATCCTTAATTTCATTAACAATTTTTTTAACTGATTTCTGCATTGCCAATCTAGCATCCTTATCAGTAAATAAGATTTCTTCAGGTAAACCGGTAACCAAGTTTCTACCCCTAACAGAAACTGTTTTTTTCTTGTTCAAAGGCATAGCCGAACCAACGCTAATTTTAACCTTTTCTGCCATTCTTTCTCCAATTAGTAATTTATATTCCTGCTGAGAATAACGAATAATATCTTCATTTAATCTATCTCCTGCCACTCTTAAGCTCTTTGATAAAACCATCCCCCCTAGAGAAACAACCGCTACTTCGGTGGTTCCTCCTCCAATATCAACAATAAAATTACCTCCAGCCTCCTGAACAGGAAGTCTTGCTCCAATAGCAGAAGCCATTGGCTCATCTATTAAAAAAACCTCTCTTGCTCCAGCCGACTTAGCGGCATCTATTACTGCTTTTTTTTCTACCTGAGTTACTCCAGAAGGAATACCGATAATTACTCTTGGGCTAATCCATTTTTTATCTCTCGCCTTTTCAATAAAATAACGAAGCATTTGCTCAGTTACTTCAAAATCAGAAACTACTCCAGACCTTAAAGGTCTACTAGCAGTAATGTGAGAGGGGGTTCTTCCAACCATCTTTTTGGCCTCAGAACCAATAGCTAAAATCTGACCCGTCTTAGTGTTTACAGCCACTATTGATGGTTCTTTAATAACAATCCCTTTTCCCTGAACATAAACAACAGAATTAGCTGTTCCTAAATCTATTGCAATATCATCCGATAAGTTTTTAAATATTTCTTTTAACACTTTTTTAAGAATTCTTTTAATTTACTAATTTTAACCAGCTTTTCCTCTTTCTCTATCCTCTTTTTTAATCCAACTGAATTTTTTTGGCAAGTTTTTTCTGAAACAACAATTCTAATCGGAATACCGATCAAATCACTTTCAGCAAACTTTTCTCCAGGAGATTTATCTCTATCATCAAACAAAACATTAAAATTACTTTCTTTAAGATCATTATAAATTTCTTCAGCCTTTTTTTGAACTTCTTTATTAGAGCCAAGACCAATAAGATGAATTTCAAAAGGAGAGACTTCTTTAGGCCAAATAATACCATTTTCATCATGGGAACCTTCAACAACAACAGCCATTAATCTAGAAACACCAATTCCGTAACAGCCCATTAAAATGGGTTTTTTATTCCCATCTTGGTCAGTATAATTAGCCTCCATTTTTTTACTATACTCATCTTCTAAAATGAAAACATGCCCAATTTCAATTGATTTTTTCTCTTGCAATTCTTTAGCGCACTGAGGACATTTTAAAAGATTTTCTTTTTCAATATTAACTCCCACACCACACTTATCACAAATTTTAATTGTATCTTCACCCACTTCGCTAACCAACATAAACTCATTAGAATAGTCCCCTCCTATTGAGCCCGAATCCGCCTGGACAGCGATTACATTCAAACCACATCTTTTAAATATTTTAAAATAAGCTTTTTTTACTTTTTCATAAAAATCAACTAAATCTTTCTTTTCAGCATGAAAGCTATATAAGTCTTTCATAATAAATTCCCTAGTTCTCATGAGACCCCCTGTTGCTCTTAATTCATTTCGAAACTTATTCTGAATTTGAAACAAAGAAAAAGGTAAATCTTGATAAGAAAAAACCCTTTTTCGAACAATATCAGTTACCTCTTCTTCATGAGTCGGTCCTAATCCTATTTCTGAACCATGAATATCTTCAAACTGAAAAATAGGGGGGTCATATTCTTTCCATCTTCCTGTTTCTTCCCAAAGATCCTTCTTTTGGAGAGTAGGCAAAAGAATCTCTTGGCTTCCTATTGCTGTCATTTCCTCCCTAATGATATTTTTTAATTTTTGAAGCACTCTAAAACCTAAAGGTAAAAATCTGTAAACTCCACTAATTGTCTTTTCAATAAAATCACCCCGGACAAGAAGCTCATGGCTGGTTGAGTGAACATCTTTAGAAATATTTTTCCTTGTTCTATTAAATAATAAAGATTGTTTCATACTTTTAAAATAAATTAATAATATCTTTAACCATCACCCAGACCATTAAAGATCCTAAAAAAACTAAAGAAGTAAAATCTATTTTTTCTTGTATTTTTTCTGGAAGAGGTCTATTCCTAATTTTTTCAATTACTAAAAAAAGAAATCTACCCCCATCAACCAAAGGAATTGGCAAGCTATTTGAAACTGCTAAATTAATAGAAATAAAAGCAATAAAGCCTAAAAAGTTAACAAATCCAAATCTTTGGCTTTGAGCAATCATTTGAAAAATACCAACAGCGCTAACTAGAGAGTCTTGCTCAAATCCTCCAGTAAATATTTGACGAAACATAAAAGCATATAATCTAATTACCATAACAGTATTATCCCAAGTTTCTTTAATTCCCAAAAAAATAGACATATACCAAGGATTTTTTTGAATAGCCGTTCTAATTAAAGAAACGCCCATTGCCCCCTCTCCTTCTGGAAAAGACTCTCTCACTCGTATAGATCTTTCAATCTCCTCTCCTCCTCTATTGATTAACAAATTAATCTCTTGACCACCATGACTAGAAATAAAATTTTGAACTTCCTCTATTTTTGTCGGATAAACCTCGTTATTATTATAAGAAATTTTTTTAATTGCATCACCCATTTCTAAGCCAGCCTTTTCAGCTGGAGAATCCTCCGCTATTTCAAAAATATTAACTTCAAAATTACTTAGATTTTCAAAATCATTGTCGTTAACTAAAATTTTTCCACCAATAGAAAAAATAATACTATAAAGAATAATCGCAATAATCCAAAAAGAAATAACACCTCCCAAAACAATTAACATTCTATTGCCAATAGACTGATTAGAAAAACTTCTTTCACTGTCAACAGCTTCGTCCTCTCCCTCCATTTTTACAAAAGCGCCCAAAGGAATTAAGTTAAAAGAATATAGCGTCTCCCCTATTTTCTTACCAAAAATCCGGGGAGGATAGCCTATGCCAAACTCCTCAACTTTAACTCCGCATTTTTTAGCTACAAAAAAATGACCAAACTCGTGTAGAGCAGCTAAAATAATTATGCTGAAAAAAGCAAGAAGAAAGCTAACCATAAATTAATTTTCAATTTCCTTAATTTTGTTTTCGGCTTTTTGTTCAATTTGATCTACATAATCTCTAACCATCTCTTCCATTTTCTTTTTTCCTTTAAATTTCTCATCTTCAGACATTTTCTTTTCTTGTTCGGCATCTTTTAATCTTCCCCAAGCCTCATCTCTCCATTTTCTAATTGTTTGTTTAGCCTGTTCTTGAGTTTGAGAAACTAAACGAGATAAATCTTTTCTAAATTCCTTGCTTAAAGATGGCAATTTTAATCTAATAATTTCTTCCTCAACAGTTGGAGTAGCCTTCATATCACTCTTAGATAGAGCATTAACAATGTCTTCGATATAAGACTTGTCCCAAGGCTTAATAATTAACTCTCTCTGTTGTCCAGTCGTAATTGTTGCTAATTCCTTTAAAGAATAATTCTTGCCAAAATAATCCACCCTAATATCATCTACTAGGCTGGAGGAAGCTCTCTCTGTCCTTATCTTTCTTAACTCTTTTTCAAAGAAAACAAGAACTTTTTTTAATTCTTTCTCTAATTCTTCTAATATTTCTTTGTATGATATTTTATCTTGTGTCATATGTTTTAAAAATTAATTAATAATTAAAATTGAACAACTAGGGCTTCTAGAGCCAACTTAGAACTTGTATTGGTACTAGAAATCAAGAATATTGTTTCTTGAAGAGCATTAATTAACTCTCTTAATTTTTCTAAATTTTTCGTTTTGTTAGAAATCATCCTCTCTCTTAAATAAGAAAGCCAAATTATTAAAATTTCTCTTAAATTTTCTTCCTCAGATATTTTCTTAACATAATTAAATCTTTTTTCTAAAGGAGATTGAGCCATCTCAATAAATTCTTTTAATATTCTTTTTCTTTCTTTCATTTCCTCAGGATTATTCAGAAAATTAACGGCCTGACCTGGACGCCCCAAAGCAATTTTTGTAATCTCTTCAATTTCTTCTTCCTTAATTCTTTTTTCTTTTAAATAAGAAATAATTCTTTTATTCTCAACCGGATAAAATTTAACCTTTTCACATCTGGAAATAATGGTTGGCAAAAGATAATCAGGATGATCAGTAATTAAAATTAAAATAGCGTTACTTTTTGGCTCTTCTAGGGTTTTTAAAAAACAGTTTTGAGCGTCTTTATTCATTAAATGGGCATCGTCAATTATAACTCCAAAGCAAGATGACTGAACAGGTTTAAAGGAAATTCTTTGGGATAGTGTTCTAATTTGCTGAATATGAATATTATTATTAGAGGGTTCAACAAAAATAAAATCAGGATGCCTGTTAATCCGGCCCTCAAAAATAGAAGAAAAAAAATTAAAAGCAACTGTTTTTTTTCCAAGTAATTCAGGCCCAACAAATAAAAGAGATCTTGAACCATCTCGTTTAATTTTATTTAAAAATTCTCTTTGTTTTTCGTGACCAATAATCATTTTCTCATTATTGCCCTTTTATAATGATTTAGATTTTTCAGCATTATACCTGTTCCTTTTGCTACACATAAAATAGAATCATCAGCAAGAATAGCCGGTACCCCTATTTCTTTTGTAACAAATTTTTGAAAATTATTTAAACTTGAGCCTCCCCCTGTCATCACTATCCCCTTACTCATAATGTCAGCAGAAAGTTCAGGCGGAGTATCTCTTAAGGTTAATTTAATAACCTGAAGAATTTCATTTAAAACACCCGATAAAGCTTCTAGCGTATCACTAGAACTAACCTCTATGTTTCGAGGAAGCCCGGAAGCAATATCTCTCCCCCTAACCTGCATTTTATTTTCTTTCTTTTCAGGAGTGGCAGTTCCTATTGTCTTTTTAATTTCTTCAGCTGTTTGTTGACCAATAGCTAAATTATGCTTCTTTTTAACATAATCCAAAATAGCAAGATTCATTTTGTCTCCAGCCAATCTAATAGATTGAAAATTAACAATTCCGCCCAAAGAAATAACTGCCGCCTCCATTGTTCCTCCCCCGATGTCAACTACCATGTTTCCTGAACAACTATCTATCGGAACGCCAGCTCCAATAGCCGCTAAAATAGGTTCGGAAGCTAAATAAACATGTTTAGCTCCAGCATTCATCCCAGCCTTAATAACCGCTCTTTTTTCTGTTGAAGTAATCCCGGCCGGAATTCCAACCATTAATTCTGGCTTAAAAAAAGAAAAAACACCTAAACTTTCTTTAATAAAATATTTTAACATTGCTTCAGTCACCCTATAATCAGCAATCACTCCATCTTTTAATGGCCTATAAACAGAAATAGAGTCAGGAGTTCTCCCAACCATTTCTTTAGCTCTGTGCCCAACTGCCAAAATAGCATTTTCTTCAACATCAACAGCAACAACCGAAGGCTCCCTTAAAACTATTCCTTTTTTAGGGTGAAAAACTAAAGAATTACAAGTTCCTAAATCAATACCAATTTTCATTCAAATAAATAATAATTTAACTTAAAATTTAAATTAAGTATAAGATAAATAAGTAAGTTTTGCAACTTCTAAAAAAATAAAAAAACACATCAAAAACTTGCGGTTTAAAGAGGTAATCAATATAATAAGTAAATGAAACAAATACACCGTACAATACTTTTTATTACTCTTGCCTTAATTTTCATAGTATTCGCTCCTATTCTCATTCTTCACACTCAAGGCTATAGAGTAGATTTTAAAAGCAAAAGAATTATCCAAACAGGAGGCTTCTTTTTTGAAGTTTCTCCTCGACAGGCTGAAATTTATCTCGACAATGTTTTTTATAGAAAAACTAATTTTTTCTTTAATACAATTCTTATAGAAAATCTTTTACCTAAAAAATATAATGTTAAAATCAGAAAAGATGATTATATTGCCTGGGAAAAGAACTTAACTATTAATGAAAAAGAAGTAACTGAAGTAAAAAACATACTGCTTTTCCCTTCTGATTTTAACTTCCAGCCAATTTCAAAAGAGGTCCAAGATTTTTGGGTTTCCCCTACCGAAGAAAAAATAATTTGGAAAGAAATAGACGATAGTAGCTGGAGCCTCAAGCTCTATAATTTAAATAAAGAGCTTAAAAGCCATCTTGTTAATGAAAAAGAAATATCAAGAAACCCTGTTGATTTTCTTAATCTAGAATTTTCCCCTCAAGAAGAAAAAATATATTTTCAAGTAATTTTAGCAGAACAATTAAAAACATTTGGTCTTAATATCAATAGAGGTCTTTCCTCTCTTGCCGAAGAAGAACAACCAGAAATTAATCCAGAAATCGTAGCTTATCAATCCTTCAGCGGAGAAAATTATTATTTAGATTCAGAAGGTAATTTTTATAAGACAAAAGAAGAACTTACAAAAGAAACTATTTCTGAACAGGAAAAAATAAATAACAGTCTCTTTCCTATTAAAAAAGAAATCCCATATAGGTTATATCTTTTCCCTGAAACAATCTTTTTAAAAGAGGGAAATATAGTCTATTTTTTTGACCAGCAAAAAAAGGAATTTACAAAATTTGAAGAGAATATAAGGGACTTTAAACTTTCTCCCGACTCAAAAACAATTGCCTATTTTTTTGATACCGAAATATGGATTCTCCCAATTGAAAAAACTAAAAACTATGAGGCCCAAAAAGAGGTTTTTCTTCTTAGGCTCTCTGAGTCAATCCAAGATGTTTTATGGATTCATCCTAATTACTTAGCCTTTAACACAGAAAATCGGCTTAAAATAGCCGAAATAGACAACCGAGACCAACTAAACATAATTGATCTCGGTGTTTTTGAATCTTCTAAAATTTTTTGGAGCTCTAGAACAAAAAGATTATATATCTTAGCCGGTCAAACTCTTTGGCACTCCACACAGCTTATCCCTTAATTATCTCTTACTCCATTGAGGGGATTTTCTAGCCCTTTTCAAACCAAACTTTTTTCTTTCTCTCATTCTTGAATCTCTGGTTAAATATCCAGCTTTTTTTAATTTTTTTCTAAAAGAAGAATTATATAAAACAAGGGTTCTGGCAATTCCATGACGAACGGCTTCAGCCTGACTATTAATTCCTCCTCCTCGGACAATTACAGAAACCTTGAATTTATCCTCTACATTCATTTCTTTTAAAGCGGCCAAGGCTGTCTCTTGTAAAAAATTAGTTGGGAAATAATCATTTAATGACTTTTCATTAATAATAAACTCGCTTTTTTTAGAAGGCCAAACCCGAACTCTCGCAACAGAGGTTTTTCTTCTTCCTTGAGACTCGTAATATTTTTCTTTTTTTACTTTTTTACTTTTTTTATTTTTAGTTTCAGCCATAATATTATTGAGAGTTTTCAAATTTTAATCTTTTAATCTGAATTCTTCTTAATTTATTCTTTGGTAACATTCCATAAACCGCCTTTTTAAAAATTTCAGCAGGATCTTTTTCAAATATTCTTTTAAAAGGAACTTCTTTTAAACCTCCAATATAGCCAGTGTGATGGTAGTATTTTTTGTCATCAGCCTTTTTTCCAGTTACTTTAATTTTATCTACATTTTGAATAACAACAATGTCTCCCATATCTTTATGATTGACAAAATCCACCTTATGTTTGCCACGCAAAAGAATAGCTACCTCAGTAGCCAATCTACCCAACACCTTTCCTTCTGCATTAATAATATGTTTTTTCATAATTTTAAACTAATTCCACAATAACCATTTTAGCCCCATCACTTCTTCTAGGGCCTAATTTCATAATTCTGGTGTAACCACCTTTCCTGTCCTTATATCGAGGAGAAATTTCTTCCATTAATTTCTTAACAATTGGAGCATCAAAATATCTAGCCAAAGATCTCCTTGCTGCTAAATCATTATCCTTAGCTTTTGTAATTTGCTTTTCAGCGAATTTTCTAAACTCCTTTGCTTTAGCTTCAGTAGTTTTAATTTTTTCTCTTAGGAATAACTCTCGAGACAATGAATGAATTAAGGCCTTTCTCTGATCACTTGGACGACTCAAAGTTCTTCCCTTTTTTCTTTTCTTCATTTTTTCTTCTTAGATTTCTTTTTAGTTTTTTTCTTATCGCTTTTTTTACTAGACTTTTTACTTTTATCTTCTTTTTTCTTACTTGATTTCTTTTTTGTTTTTTTTGCTTTCTTTTTTTTCGTTTCCTTTTTAGTTGCTTTCTTTTTTGTTTTTTTTGTTTTCTTTTCTTTCTTGTCAGACTCTTCTTTTTCAACAAAATCTTCACCAATTAACTGAAAATGCTGAAGTAAAATACTAGAAGCCCTTCCTAAGGCTTTTTGAGGAGTTATCGTTCCATCTGTTTCAACATCAATAAATAACCTGTCAAAATCAGTCCTATCCCCCACTCTCATATTTTCAACCCTAAAGGCTACTTTTTGAATAGGACTAAAAATAGCATCCATTAAAATAACCCCAACATCAATATTAGGTTCCTTTTCTTGATCTTTAAGTTGATAGCCAATCCCCCTTTCAATCTTAGCTTCAATTTCTAAATTAGCTTTCTTGCTGGTTAAAGTAGCAATATGAAGATCTTTACTCACTAGTTCTAACTGACTTGGAACTTTAAAGTCTGAGCCCTTAACTTCCTTTTTACCCTTAACTTCAAGTTTGGCTGTTTGAGGTTCATCACTAAACATTTTAAACCTCATTTTTTTCAAATTTAAAACAATGCTAATTACATCTTCTAAAACCCCTGGAATTGTTGAAAACTCATGGGAAACATCTTTAATTCTAATCTGAGTAATGGCTGCTCCCTCCAAAGAAGAAACCAGAACCCTTCTTAAAGCGTTGCCTACGGTTATCCCATAACCAGGATATAGCGATTTTATTTCAAAAGTGGCTTTATTGCCTTTCTCTTGAATAACTTTTGGTTTAATAGGTAAAGAAATCATATTTCAATTAATTATTATCTTGAGTAAAACTCAAAAATAGCTTGTATATTGGCGGGAGGAGACACCTCCTCAACCGTTGGAAGACGAGTCATTTGACCTTCCATTTTCTCAGGATTAAATTTAATCCAATCAACCTTCTTTTGTTTAATTGTTTTTTGAAGGTTTTCAATAATTTTCTTATTTTTTTTGTTCGGTTTCAAAGAAACTATCTCACCCTCTTTCAATTGATAGGAAGGAATATTAACTGGTTTTCCGTTAACTAAAAAATAACCATGAGAAACCAATTGTCTCGCCTGTATTTTAGAAGCTCCAAAACCCAACCTAAAAACAACATTATCAAGGCGAGATTCTAAAAGGTGAACTAATCTGTCAGAAGCATTCTCTGTTCTTTCTTTAAAAACCTGAGCAATATATTTTTTAAACTGAGTCTCTCTTAAATTATAGGATTTTTTTAATTTCTGTTTTTCTGTTAATTGTTTCGAATATTCAGAGGGTCTTCCTTTTCTTCTCTTTCCTTTTTGACCGGGAGCATAAGATTTTTTAACCATCGCACATTTTTGAGAATAGCAACGATCACCTTTCAAAAAAAGCTTTTCTCCTAACCTTCTACAAATTTTACATTTTGCTGATTTCATTATAACCTTCTTGCTTTTTTAGGTCTACAGCCATTATGAGGCATAGATGTAGTATCTTTAATAGAAACAATATTCAACCCTTTAGCAGCTAAAGTTTTAAGAGCAGAAACTCTTCCCGCCCCTATTCCTTTAACAAAAACCTTAACCTTCTTAATCTTTGCTTTTTCAATTGTATTAGTCATTGCTTCTGCCACTTTTGAAGCAGCAAAAGAAGTCCCCTTTTTAGTTCCTTTAAAACCAATCTTTCCGGCAGATGACCAAAATAAAACATTACCATCAGAATCAGTCAGAGTCATAATGATATTATTATAACTACAAGATAAATAAATCCTCCCCTCTCTAATTCGAGCAGAAGTTCTTAAATTAATCTCCTGGCTAAGAGAAGAATCCACCTTTTGTCTTTCTTTTAGTAATTCTTCTTTACTTTTTGTAACAACGTGTTTTTTGCCCATTTTTTATTATTTAGGTGTTGGAGCTGCTTTTCTACCAGAACCAACTGTTTTTCGAACATTTCCTCTAACCGTTCGACTATTTGTCTTAGTTCTCTGCCCTCTAACTGGCAATCCTTTTTTATGTCTTAACCCTCTCCAAGAATCAATATTTTTCAATCTTCTAATTGAATTAATCAATTCTCTTTTTAAATCTCCCTCTACCTTGTAATTTTTTTCAATAACCTCTCTTAATTTGCTAAGCTGTTCTGAAGTTAAATCCTTTGCTCTAATTGAAGGATCAATATTAGCTGTTTCTAAAATCTTTTTACTAGAACTAAGACCTACTCCGTAAATGTAGGTTAAAGCTATTACTATTTTTTTGTCACTAGGGATGTTTACCCCACTAATTCTTGGCATTATCCTTGTCTTTGTTTATGTTTAGGGTTTTTTTTGCATATTACATAGACTCGTCCTTTTCGACGGACGATTTGGCAATGTCTACATATTTTTTTAACCGATGATTTAACTTTCATTTTCTATAAACTATTCTTCCTTTTGTTTCATCGTAAGGCGTCATTTCAACCGTTACTTTGTCTCCAGGAAGAACCTTAATTTTATAAATTCTTAATTTACCAGCTAGATAAGCTAAAACCTCTTTACCGTCTTCAACCTGAACTTTAAACTTGCCATCTGGCAAGGCTTCTAAAACTGTACCTGATTTTTTAACTTTATCTGATTTCACTGATGTTTAAAATTTAACAAAAATATTTAATCTCGTCAACCTTAAAACTAGTTTATAACCGGATAAACAATTTTAATTCTTTTTCCTTCATTTGGTATTGTATTAACCCAAAAGGGCCATAAATCTATATCGACATCACTAACACCTGTTTGATTGCTTAGTAATAACTCTCCCGCCTGAGAGCTCCTACCCTTTAACTCTTCTTCTATGAAAACTATATCAATATTAGGATATGTCTTAATTCTTACCTCAAAATCAACTATCATTTCTCCTTTGTCCCAATCAATTGAATTTAAAGAATAATTAACTTCTAGGCTTTCAAAATAAGCCAAAACATCTTCATCGATATTAGATTCAATAAAGCTTCGAATAAATTTTTCCACTTCTTTTTCTTGAAAAGCAATGGTCTTAATCTTACTGACCATAGTATAACTAAAATTATCAGAAAGATCTCCAGCCTCGATGGAAGAAAACTCATCTAAAAATTCTATATCAAATGAATCCTCCAAAATAATTAAATCGTCTTCTCTTTCTTCTTTTAAAAAACTGGTTAATTCTTTCTCTGTTTTTTTCTTTAAAACATTAGAAGCAGAATCAATATCATCACTAGTGAGTTTTAAAAATTCGCCCCCTCCTTCCATTGCTTCAAAAGATTCTCCATAAAATTTAGTGGATCTATCAGTTCCCCTCTAAACATAAATAGAAAAAGAGGAAGGTTCAATATTGTATTCTCCTCCAGCCTCAGCAGCAACAACTGGAACATCTATATACTGAGCAACAACTTTTTGGTTTTGCATCTCTGCTCCTGGAACGGAAATACTACTTTTTGATTTAAATATTTTTCCATCTTCAGAGACAAATCTAGTCCCCTCTAGCCATGTTTCGCTTCTAGTTGAATATTCATTATAAAGTCTAATAACTCCCTCTGCTTTTTTAAAAACAGAACCAGTACAAGGAAAATCTTCAGAAATAAGCTTTTCTTTTTCAATAATTTCTCCAGGAACGCTTTTATTCTCATGATTAACACTCAGCCTATTAACATCAACAGTAAAATTAGAGCTTAATTTAATGGTTTCGGTTTTAGGCCAAATTTTAATTTCTGCTTTTGACATTTTAAAGGTTACAAAAGAAACAGCCCCAATAATTAGAATCAACAACGCAAAAAAACCAATTCCTTTATAGGATCTTTTTTTTCTAACGGGCTTTTCTTTTTTATTTTCTAATTTGTTTTTTTGATATTCCTCAGGAGGAATAATGTCCCAAAAATTTTGCATAATTATTTTTATTCAAGCTTAGCCTTAATTCTTCTAACTCCAGCACTAGAAGACTTTTCTTTTATAATTTTAAAATAACCTAACTCTTTAGTATTTTCAACATGGGGACCCCCACAAATCTCTTTAGAAAAATCACCAATAGAATAAACTGTTACCTTGTCGGGATATTGGTCTTGAAACAAGGAAAGAGCATCAGAATTAAGAGCATCTTCTAAATCCATCTCTTGAGACTCGACATCTAGCCCCTCTTTTATTTTTTGATTAATTAAATCTTCTACTTTTTTAATCTCTTCCTTTGTCATTTTCTGAGAATGACTAAAATCAAACCTCAATCTCCGAGGATTAATATCGGACCCTTTTTGCTCAACTTGATTACCTAGAACCTCTCTTAAGGCCTGATGAAGTAAATGAGTGGCGGTATGTAATTTGGCAGATTCATAATTAGCCTCTTTTCCCACCCCTCCAAACTTTTTTTCAGCTCCGGCTCTTGAAACTTCTTGATGCTTCTTTTTTTCTTGAAAAAAAAGCTCTTTATTAATGATTTTTTTATTATTTTCTTTTGCAACCTCTTCTATCATTTCAAGAGGAAAACCATATGTTTCATAAAGGAAAAAGGCTTTTTTCCCATCAATATTTCCCTTAGATAAAATTTTAATTGTTTCTTTCATTCCTCTCTCCAAAGTTTTAGAAAACTTTTTTTCTTCTTTTTTAATAACCTTAAATATGTTTTCTTTTCTCTTCTCTATCATTGGATAAAATTCTTTGTATTGAACAATAACCTGACTAGACAAATCAATTAAAAACCCATCAGGTAAATTAATTTGCTGACCAAATCTAATCATTCTTCTTAATAGTCTTCTTAAAATATAGCCTTGCCCTAAATTAGAAGGAACAATTCCTTCTGAAGCAATAAAAACAACCGCTCTTATATGGTCAACTAAAATCCTAAAAATTCTTTTTTCTTTCTCGTAATTACAATTAGACAATTTCTCTATTTTTTCGATAATTGGCATAAACAATTCTGTTTCATAAGCAGAAGGCTTTTCTTGTAAAATACTAATCATTCTTTCTAGCCCCATCCCCGTATCCACATTTTTGTTTTTTAAAAGCCTATAACTACCGTTTTCTTGCTGAAAATATTCCATAAAAACCAAATTCCAAATTTCAACAAAACGATTACAATCAGGACAATTAGGTCCACAATCTTCCCCACAACCAAACTCTTCTCCTCTATCATAAAAAATTTCGGAAGAAGGGCCACAAGGTCCTGAATCTCCTACTGGCCCCCAAAAATTATCTTTTTCGAACTCACTAATCTTTTCTTCAGAAAAACCTTTTTTCAACCAAATTCCCTTAGATTCCTCATCCTTTTCTATATCTTTATTTCCTTTAAAAATAGTAACTGATAACTTGTTTTTGTCTATTTTAAGAACATTAATTAAAAAATCCAAAGCATAATTAATGGCCCCCTCTTTAAAATAGCCACCCCTATCATCTCCAATTGACCAATTACCAAGCATTTCAAAAAAAGTATGATGAGTTTTATCTCCTACCTCTTCAATATCATCAGAGCGAAAACACTTCTGACAAGAAACCAACCTATTACCTTTAAAATCTTTAAAAATATCCTTATCTCCTGACAAGTAAGAAGTAAATTGTTGCATTCCAGCTGTTGTAAATAGAACGGAAGAATTAATTGGTTTTAAAGACGAAGAAGGAACAATAACATGTTCTTTTTTTTCAAAAAAATCTAAAAAATTATTCCTTAATTCTTGATATTTCATGTTATTTCTTCTATCTTTTTAATAATCTTAGCAAAATTTTCCGAATTCAAAGATTGTTCCCCTACTAAAACACCTTGAAATCCAGATTTTTTAATAAAACCAACAACATTATTATAATCAACGCTCCCTCCATATAAAATAATCTGATTTTCCCCTAACTCTTTTTGTATTTTTAATCTCATTTCTGTAGCCTTGTTATAACTAATTGCCTCTCCCCTGCCAATAGCTGAAAGGGGTTCATAAGCAATAATTACTTTTTCTTTTTCAAATTCTTTTAAGTCTTCAAGCTGGGAAATTTTATCAATGCACAGAATAGGAACTAAATCATAATTAAGGCAAGCCTTTAATTTTTTAATAATCATTTCTGTTTTTTCTTGAAAATGGTTCCGTCTTTCAGAATGACCAATAATTACATATCCACAATTAAGACTTTTTAACATTGCAACAGAAACTTCTCCGGTAAAAGACCCCTCCTTCCAAAAACAATCCTGAGCCCCCAAATCAAAACTCAACTTCTTTAATTTTTCAGATAAAAAAGTAAAAGGAGGACAAACAACAACTCTGATTTTTTTATTCCGACTAATTGTCTGATTCAAAGAAGAATAAAGCTTGTTTGCTTCTTCTAAACTTTTAGGGTTACATTTCCAATTACCGATTACAAAAT
Organism: uncultured Candidatus Saccharibacteria bacterium; assembly: GCA_964548875.1. Lineage (GTDB taxonomy): Bacteria > Patescibacteriota > Minisyncoccia > Minisyncoccales > JANBVM01 > CAYSZX01. The sequence continues at coordinate 17,173 of CAZJSP010000009.1, forward strand.
ATTCCTTCATAAACAACTTCTTAAATATTCAGCCGCTTTTTCTGGCTCAATAACTGATATTTCCATCTGAGATCCTAATTCAAACCCCGCTAAACTAGTTGTTCTCGGCAAGAACGTCCAGTGCCAGTGATAAAAAGAATAGTTACCATTATGATTAGAAGGAGCTGTGTGAGCATAGAAATTATAGGCAGGGTCAGATAATCCCTTATTTAAAGCTTGAGCAACTTTTTGAACAGCCTCAGCAAAAAAACTTTTTTGTTTTGGGGTTATCTTTTCAAAATGAGATAAATGTTCTTTTGGGGTAATAATAACTTGAAAGGCTGACTTAGAAGCAAAAGGACAAAGAGCTACAAAATGATCATTTTCATAAACAATTCTCTTTTTTTGTTTTAGATCCCACTGAATCATCTTACAATAGGCACATTCCCCCTTTTTTTCAAAATATTTTTTAGAATTTTCAAGAGAACCAGTTAAATCGGCATCAATTAAAGGAGTAGTAATAATCTGAAAATGGGGATGAGGTTGAGACGCTCCGGCCTCACTACCATGATTCTGAAACATTGAAACATAACTAACAAAAGGTTCACCCATTAAAAATAAGTATCTTTTCTGAAAAGCTTCCACAATTTGCTCTACCTCTTTAACATTAAAATCAGCAATATTTCTCTTATGATCTCTGGTAACTATTAGTTCACAATGACCAACCGCGTCCAGAGTCTCATACATTTCACCCTCTCTTCTTCTGTTTAAAGATGGGCTTGGCAATAAGGCAGGATATTTATTAGGAATCACGACTAAAGACCAATCATCAGGAATTCCTTTCTTTAAAGGAACCTCTCCTTTTAAATTGTAAATTAAAAGAGGGGTTCTTTGAGTTTTAATTTCACAGAAAGGACAATCCTCTTCTTTCATTTCTGATTGCTTTCTTTTTTTCTTTTTAAAAGTCTCAGGTTTTTTAGATCTGCCCTTAGCAATAATAACCCAATCCTCTGAAATTAAATCCTTTCTAAGTTCTGATGGAAATTGATTATTTTTTGGCATACACTCCTTTAATTATATTAATTCTGATTTTAAATAAATCAATTGCCATTTTAACCATGCTTTTCATTTTAACCGTACTAGCTTCATCATTATACCAAGTGACAGGAACTTCTTTAATCTTATAACCCATTCTTTTAGCTACAACTAATATTTCTGGATCAAAAGCAAACCTATTAATTGTACATTGAGGAATGACAGCCTCAACAGCTCCTTTTGTAAAGCCCTTAAAACCACACTGAGTATCCTTTATACCCCTCACAACAAACAACCTTACCAA